>CANQKK010000087.1 GCA_947624475.1 uncultured Bacilli bacterium | reverse complement strand
CAATAATATAAAAATATACCTCCTTTCCAAAGGTATATTCTAGCATATTAAAAAACTGACATTTTACAAGAAAAATTTAACAAAAAAATTTAAAAATTTTTTTCTTGACAAATTTCAACATCTGTGGTAAAATTATGAACATATTTAGGCCGAAGTAAGGGGGTAGATTTATGAAGAATAGTTTTGTCATAGACTATTTAAACGAAAATGAATTTCGAAAGAAAGAAAGAGCAGTTAAAAAATACAACATGTTGGCCTACAAAAAATTAGTATTTGATTTTTATCCATCATTTCGTGATGGAAACTTCAAAGGAGTTATCGCATCGAAAAACACCAAAGAAGGAATAACTAAATACGAATTAAAATTACCAACAGACCGTATGTTTGCCAAGGTTCATGGTGATGTAGTACTTCACTACACCGTATATGAAAATCAAAAATTAGTTATGTTAGATACATTGACACCAGAAGATATCCTAAATGAAGGACATCAAAAAGAATTATCGACCTATAAAGGAGTCATGGTATCTAAGAGCCATGCTGAGAGAGATATGTTTAAAATAAATTTATTAAATATGCTCGAAAAGTAAAAGAATTAACTTTTACTTTTTTAGTTTGAAGTATTATTCAAAATATTTTTATCGTAATAAAATAATGGTGAGGTGCAAGATGAAAACAAAAACTATTGATTCAAAATATAATAATATTGTTGAAGATATTTTAAATAATCAACATTTTAAAGAGTTAGATAAATTAAGTCACCATGGAACTAGTAGATTAGATCATTCTAAGAGAGTTTCATTTTGCTCGTATAAAATTTGTAAAAAATTAAATCTCGACTATATATCTGCTGCTCGAGCGGGACTTCTTCATGATTTTTTTACCGATACATATACTAATTCTTCAAAATATACACTAATAAAAAATCATCCATCTAAGGCTATCGCTAACTCTGAGAAATATTTTAATTTAAGCGTCAAGGAAAAAAATATTATCGAAAGTCATATGTTTCCTTTAAATATAAATAAAAAACCCTTGTATCCAGAAAGTTTTATCGTAAGTTTTATTGATAAAATATCCTATATTTATGAAAAGTTTGCCGGTAACAAAATAAGATAATGATAAAGTTAAAGTTTAAACAAAAAAATAGTAAAAAAAGTCGAAATATGTTATACTATAAATAGGTGATAAATAAATGAGTGAAAAGAGAAGAAAAAGGAAAAAAACAAAATTAAAATTAGGAAGGATTATGCTGGTTCTTATCGCTTTCGGAGTAATTATATTTGGAGTAATAATGCTTATTAAGCACCCATTTAGTTTAAGTGTTACCTCATCTTATAATTATTTAGCTTCGGATACTTATAAAGTATCTCTATATACTTACAACAAAGATGAAGATAAATTATCCCAAGATAAAGAGCTTTCTCGAGGCGTCAAAATAAAAGTATACAGTAAAGATTTAAAAAAAGATAACATAACATATAAATTAGTAAAATACGAAGATAAAGAGTACTATGTTAATGATAAATACCTTACTAAAGATGCTAAGAAAATTGCTTTAGAAAAAGAAGTATATGTAAGAACGCCTTGTAGTATTTTAGGTGATACCGATAACGCTAAGATAGTAGGACAAACTAGTAAGGGAGAAAAATTAGAAGTTTTATCTTACGACGAAGTAAATGATTCTGGTATCGTAAATACATACAAGATAAAAAGTGAAAATTCTGAAGGGTACATATACGGAAAATATGTAGTTTTCAGTGAAGAAGAAGCAAATAAAAATTATGAAGCCGAAAAGTATGACGAAATTCACTCTAAAATAAATAATACTTACAATGGTGGCGATCCGATGAAATTAGATTATTATCCTAGAGAAAAAGGTGATTTTTCTGATAATAAGATGCCAGATGCGGTATATTCATTATATTTAAATTCCGGAAGTAATGTTTTAGGAAATATTGATGCCTATATTGAATATGCTAAGACCACTAATATCAATACCTTTGTTGTCGATATTATCGATGATGAAGCTATTGGCTACGAGTCTGATGTCATGAAAGAATTATCTCCAACTAGTTATAAATATGCTAATAACACGAAAGAAGAGTATAAAGCAGTAATTGACAAAATAAAAGAAGCCGGTTTTTATGTAATTGGAAGAATAACCGTCTTTAAAGATAAATACTTTACTATTGATAATCCTGATACGGCTATTGCATATAAATCAGGAAGTTTATATGTATCGTCATCATCTAATTGGCCTACTGCCTATAATAGAGACATCTGGTATTACAAAGTTGCACTTGCTAAAGAAGCAGTTGAGTGGTTTGGGTTTAATGAAATAAATTATGACTACGTGAGATTTCCTGACCGTATGCAATCTCAGGAAGCAAGTTTAAATCTTAAAAATACTTACAACGAAGACAAGACGCAAGCAATTCAGAGATTTTGCCAATATGCTGTCGATGAATTACACAAATTAGGTGTATATGTCTCAGTTGATGTCTTTGGTGAATCGACAAATGGAAGTTATACGACTGCTTACGGACAATATTGGCCTGCTATATCAAATGTCGTCGATGTTATAAGTGGCATGCCATATCCTGACCATTTCTCTTCGGGGTATTATGGTTTAGCTAAGCCTTGGAATAGTCCATATGAACTCATGAATGGTTGGGGAAAAGAAGCCTTTACAAGACAAAGTGAAACGACGAGTCCTGCCAAAGTTCGTACCTGGGTTCAAGCTTATGATGTTATGCAGCATGTCGACGCAAATGGTATCAGTTACAATGCTGAAAATGTTGAAAAAGAAATTAGAGGTTTATATGATGCTGGACTAAAAGACGGTTATGTAACGTGGAATTCAGGATCTAATTTAAGTAAATATAAATTACAAAAGGGTGCGTTTGATATAGATTATTTAAAGGAGTATAATTAGATGAAAAAAGTTGAAGTAGAAGGAAGAGAATACGAACTTATTGAAGATTACAAAAATGGTTTTGACTTAGAAGAATTCACCAGCCATTATACAGATTTTTATTATGACTATGATTATATTGTTGGAGATATTTCTTATGGTAAATTAAGATTAAAAGGTTTTTATGATTCTAAAAACAAAAAGGCCAAAGAAATAAATAACTACAAAAACATAAAGAAATATCTTTCCGAAGATTGTCCGACTGAGTGTAAACATTTCATTCTAAAAAAAGTAGAAGAGCAAGAAACTAAATAAAATCCTTGCTTTTTTAATTTATATTATTAAGTAAGTAAAACAAAAAACGACCTATATTAAAGTCGCTCTCTATTCACTCGAAAAATCCGAGTTTTTAACAAAATGGTGCCTCGTATGCGATTTGAACGCATGACCCTTTGATTAAAAGTCAAATGCTCTACCAACTGAGCTAACGAAGCAAAAAACTAAAATGGTTGCCTCGGCAAGATTCGAACTTACGAATGCCACAGTCAAAGTGTGGTGCCTTACCGCTTGGCTACGAGGCAATAAATCAAAAGTGGTGGAGGGACATGGATTTGAACCATGGAACCCGAAGGAACAGATTTACAGTCTGCCGCGTTTGACCACT
>CANQKK010000086.1 GCA_947624475.1 uncultured Bacilli bacterium | reverse complement strand
TATTGTTAAAACGACAAAAATATGATAAAATATGAACTGTAGAGTGAGGTGATTGGGTGGAGAATAATACCGTATTATTTGACACATCGGAAGTAACCAGTGAAAACACAAAAGAGATCTTAATTAGTGTCGTAGAGGCTTTGGAAGAGAGAGGATATAATCCCATAAATCAACTGGTAGGATACATCATATCAGGTGATTTAGGTTATATCTCATCATATAAAGAGTCACGAAATAAAATAGCTAAAATTGATAGAAATAACTTAATTGAAGAACTGTTAAAAAGTTATCTAAGATGAGATATTTAGGTTTAGATTTAGGAAGTAAGACACTTGGACTAGCCCTATCGGATACGACGAGGACTATTGCTAGTTCCTTTAAGACCCTATATTTTACTAGTGGTGATTATGAGAGTACTATTGCTCCCTTAAAAGAAATAATTTCCGAATACGATATCAAAAAAATAATATTAGGATTACCCAAAAACATGAATAACACCATCGGTGAGAGAGCAAATATAACTTTAGAATATAAAAAGTTACTCGAAGATAATTTGGATACTCCAGTAATTCTCTTTGACGAGAGATTAACTTCTGTAATATCTAACTTCATCTTAATCGAGGCCGATCTCTCGAGAAAGAAGAGGAAGAAAAAAGTCGATTCAATTGCCGCGCAAATAATTTTACAAGATTATTTAAATAAGGAGAAAAATGAAAATGAATAAAGAAAGTACATTTACAGTTGTAAACAAAAAAGGTAAGGAACTAACATTCGAAGTATTATTTACTTTCGAGTCTGATGAAACAAAAAAGAATTATATCATATATACCGATAACAATAGAGATAAAGACGGAAATATTCGCGTTTTTGCCTCAGTATTCATTCCCGATTCTGATCCCATCGAATTACTACCTGTCAAGACCGAAAGAGAGTGGAAGATAATCGAGACGATACTGGACGCCATTCAAGAAGAAAACCAAAATAAGAGAAAAGAAAATGATGAAGATGAATAATCTTAGTTAGGAGACAACATGGAAAAGTTTAGAAATATATCACTAACCTTACTAATAATACTTACTGTTATAATCATATCACTTTGTACGTACTATAATTATAATATTTCTAAAGTATCCGAAGATAGTACTTTAAAGACAGTCGAGATAAAAGAGGGAGGACTAAGAAGTATTGGTACTACTTTGAAAGAAAATAATTTAATAAGAAATGTCACTGTTTTTATGATTTATGCAAAGTTAAATAAAACTAGTCTCAAGGCCGGAGTATATCAGTTATCGGAAGACATGGGCGTTAAGAAGATAGCGGAAGTACTAGAAGGAGGAAAAGGTGGCGATATCGGAGAATTATCTATTACCTTTCCCGAGGGAATAAATATGAGACAAATTGCTAAATTAATTTCTGAAAACACCAATAACTCGTACGATAGTGTAATTGAAAAAGTAGAGGACGCTAACTATATCGATACTTTAATTGACAAGTATTGGTTTTTGACTGATGACATAGAAAGTTCTGATATCTATTATCCTCTCGAGGGATATCTTTTCCCTAATACCTACCGTTTTACCAATAAAGATGTAACTGTCGAAGAAATATTTACAAAGATGTTAGATGAGATGGATAGAAAGTTATCACCATATCAAGATAAAATAAAAAATAGTAATTATTCTGTTCATGAATTTTTGACTCTAGCCTCGATTATCGAATTAGAAGAATCTAAAAAAGATGATCGTAAAGCCGTAGCGGGAGTCTTCTACAACAGATTAAATTCTTCATCATTTCCAACCTTAGGAAGTGATGCCACGACTTATTATGCTTCGAAGATAGATGATAGAGCACAAAAACTTAGTAATGAAGAATTAAATGACTGTAATAATAAATACAATACGAGATGTGCAGTAAATTCTGGTATTCCAGTTGGACCAATATGTAATCCATCTATTGATTCGATAATTGCTTCAATAAATCCTGAAGAACATAATTACTATTATTTTGTAAATGACTGTAGTGGTAAGTTGTATCTAACTACAAATGAGACAGAACATAATAATATTATAAATAAGTTAAAAAGAGAAGATAATTGGTGTGCATAAGATATATTTTATTATCCTTACGTGCCTATAGTCACTCCAGGTTTTTTGAAGCCTCTAGGTCTTCAAAAAGAATTTAGAGCCTAGAGGTCTCTAAATTTAAGCATTTTTTTCCTCTTGCATAATTATAGGAAGTCTGCTATAATAAGAATGTAAGAAAAATATAGAAAAGAGGTGACCCTTCCATGAAAAAAATAGATAAAGTTTTTGTTAACAATATGTTAATGGGGGGGGGGGCTTGAGTTCTATATATTAATAAATAATATAAGTAAAAAAGACTATGAATTAATATCTAGTATAAATACTAGAGTTTTTTCATAGTCTTTTTTTACTTTATCTAAAGAAAGGAAGGAAAGAATATGAAAAAGAAAAAAATAATATTTATATCTATCTTAGTAGTATTTATCATATGTTTATTTGGATTACTATATAGTACATTTGCTACTGATACTCTACTTGGAAGTAATAATGATAATGTCTATAATATCGAACTAAATGGAGGACAAAATAAAACTACAACAGTAGAACCAAAGAGCAGTAAGACAGTAATATATAAATTATTTAATAGTAATAAAGGAAAAGTAAACTATGCTGTAGGGTACTCTTCTTCATCAAGAAGTGAAGTAAAAGTCTATAAAGACTCAGAAGATAAAGCAAATGGATTAATAGATAAACACGAATATAAATATATCAAACTTCGAATAATAAATGATACTGATTCAGAAGATACTGTTACCATATCGACAGTACTAGGTTATGAAAATGGAGGAGACTTAATCGTACCAGAGGGAGTAACACTAGTTACTGAAGAGTACGAAAAAGTAAATAGTGTTAACTTAGCCTCATATATAACTAATTTATATGAAAGTGCTGATAAAACAAAAGTAGAAAACAATTCAATTCAATATAACTATGCAAAAAATGAGAATCTAATGAATGATAGGTTAGGAAGTTCAGATACTGGTATTGATTCTGGAAATATCAGATACTATGGGAAAGAGCCAAATAACTATATATACTTTAACTGTGATGATTATAGTAAACAAGGTCCTACATCGTGTGAACTATGGCGAATAATAGGAGTCTTTGACGAAGGAGTAAAGATAATAAAAGACACATCAATAGGAAATTTAGCATGGGATAGTGAAGATACAAATAACTGGGCAAATGCTTCTTTAAAGAAAGAATTAAATGAAGACTATCTAAACGAAACAGGAGGTTACACATCAATAGGAATAAAAAGTAGTACAAGAAATATGATAGCAGATACGACATGGTATCTAGGAGGAACTGACGATGTAAAAGGCGTATATTCAGACGAATGGTATAATTATGAGAGAAAAGGACCATATCCGACAAGTGGAGGTACCACACCGGCAACAGGATACTCAACATCTACAACAGCCAATATAGGACTAATGTATCCAAGTGACTATGGATATGCAACAAATTTTGAGCAGTGTACGAAGGATCCATATACCTTCGATACTGAT
>CANQKK010000085.1 GCA_947624475.1 uncultured Bacilli bacterium | reverse complement strand
TAACTAAGGTTGTTAAAGGTGGTAGACAATTTCGTTTTGCTGCTACTGTCGTCGTAGGAAATAGAAAAGGTATGGTTGGTCTTGGAACTGGTAAGGCAAAAGAAATGCCAGATGCAGTAAAAAAAGCCAAAGATGCTGCAAGTAAAAATTTAGCTAAAATTGATTTAATTGATAATCGTACAATATCACATGATATTATCGTTAAAAAAGGAGCATGCCGTGTTATGTTAAAGCCTGCTAAGGAAGGTACGGGAGTTAAAGCTGGAGGACCAGTTAGAGATGTTCTCGAACTAGCAGGAGTAAAAGATGTCCTATCTAAATCACTTGGTTCAAGTACGAAGATAAATGCTGCAAGAGCAACACTCGAAGCGCTTAGAAGTCAAAAATCTCCTAGTCATGTAGCATACTTAAGAGATAAGACAGTAGAGGAGTTGAGATAATGAAACTAAACGAATTATATAGTACGCCAGGTTCTGTTAAAACTCGTAAGAGAATTGGTCGTGGACAAGGATCGGGAACTGGTAAGACGAGTGGTAAAGGACATAAAGGACAAAATGCTCGAAGTGGAGGCGGAGTAAGACCAGGCTTCGAAGGAGGTCAGCTTCCATTATTTAGAAGATTACCAAAAAGAGGATTTAATAACTACAATTTTAGAACAGTATATACTGTGGTAAATGTTTCAGATTTAGAAAGATTTGAAGATGGAACAGTAGTAGATACTAAATTACTTAAAGAAGTAGGATTAGTAAAAAAAGAATTAGATGGAGTTAAAGTTTTAGGTAGTGGTGATCTTACTAAGAAATTAACTGTAAAAGCCACTAAATTTTCTAAAACTGCTAAAGAAAAAATAGAAAAAATAGGTGGAAAAACTGAGGTGATTTAGATGATTAAAAATCTAAAATTAATCTTTAGTCCTAAAAATAAAGATATTAAAAAGAGAATTGGTTTTACTTTGTTTGGACTATTAATCTTTGCTCTAGGTACGACTATTCCTGTACCTGGAACACAGGGTTCAATATCTAATTTAGGACTATGGGAACTTTATAATGCTATCGGAGGGGGAGCACTTAAGAACTTTTCAATTTTTGCTCTTGGTGTTATGCCTTATATATCTGCTAGTATTGTAACAGGAGTATTACAGATGGATATTATTCCTTATTTCACTGAACTTAAAGAAAGTGGTGAACAGGGAAGACAAAAAATAAATCAAATTAATAGATACATTGGTATCGTGCTAGCCTTTTTACAAGGTTTTGCTATGGCCTTTACCTTTATTAAAGGTGCTGGTACATTTGAGTATCTTAAGATAGCACTTATTTTAACTGGTGGTACAGCCTTTCTATTATGGCTCGGCGACCAGATTACTCAAAAAGGTCTCGGAAATGGTATCTCGCTAATTATCATGGCTGGTATTATATCGACGGTACCTAAGATGTTTATCGATACTTTTACAAGTTTAATAGTAGATAGGACTGGTTCACTATTCCTTGGAATAATTGGATTTGTGCTATTTGTCCTACTTTATCTATTAATCGTCGTCGGAGTAGTATTTGAAGAGACTTCCGAGAGAAGAATACCTATTCAGTATTCTAATCGGACTGCGTCTGCTTACGGTCAAAAGCAAAACTTTATTCCATTTAAAATAAATTCTGCTGGAGTAATGCCTGTCATTTTTGCCTCGGTATTACTATCAATTCCGACATTTATTTCGGGAATATTAGGAGAAGATTCAGGTTTTTCGGTATTTGTAACTAAATATATTGGATATACGACACCGACTGGTTTTGTCTTATATATCATATTTATATTTATTTTTGGATTCTTTTACACTAATTTGCAAATTAATCCAAAGGAACTTGCTAAAAATCTAAATCAAAGTGGTGGATATATTCCTGGAGTAAGACCGGGAAAAGAAACTGAAAATTATATCAAAAAGATATTAAATAGAATAACTTTGTTAGGGTCAATATTCATTGCTATCATAGCGGGACTTCCAATTATTTTTAGTAGTTTTATTGATACGGGACTTCCAGCATCAGTAAGTATCGGAGGTACAGGACTACTAATTGTCGTCGGAGTTGCTATTGAGACTTGTAAGCAATTAGAGAGTAGTCTCTTAAATAGAAGTTATAAAGGAGTAAGATAATGAAGAATATTATATTGATAGCCCCTCCAGCAGCGGGCAAGGGAACAGTATCAAAAATGATTTGTGATAAATATAATATTCCTCATATATCGGCTGGTGATTTACTTCGCGATGAAATATCTAAAGAGACAAAAATTGGTATTCAGATAAAAGATATCATCGCGAGAGGTGAACTTGTAACTAGCGATATTATTACAAAATTACTAAAGAAGAGATTAGCACAGAAAGATACGAAGAAAGGTTATATTTTAGATGGTTATCCGCGAAATATCGAGCAAGCTAAAGGCTATGACCAACTACTTCAGGAAACATCTGAAAATATTGTAAAAGTTATTTTCTTAGATATTTCTAAAGATGAGGCTATCAGGAGAATAACCTCTCGCATCGTCTGCTCGAAGTGTGGATCGTCTTACAATTTATCTACTCCCGAACTATCGCCAGTTCGCGAAGGAATATGTGATAGGTGTGGTAGTGATCTAAATGTGCGAACGGACGATAATGAAGAGACTTTTTTAAAGAGATTCGATACGTATCTTAAAGAGACTGCACCATTAATTGATTATTATGAAAAAAATAATAATCTAATTAAAATAGATGTAAATGGAAAGAGTACGGAAGAAGTATTTAGTGAAGTAAAGAAGGTAATAGAGTGATTACGATTAAAAGTGATTACGAATTGTCCTTAATGAAGGAAGCTGGGAAAATAGTATACGATACTCATCAGAAACTAAAGCCTTATATTAAGGAGGGAGTAACAACTGAAGAACTAGATAAAATAGCCTACGAATATATTATCAGTAGGGGGGCTTATCCATCGTGCTTAAATTACGAGGGATTTCCTAAAAGTATCTGTACTTCGGTTAATGAAGTTGTCGTTCACGGTATTCCTGGTAAACAGAAATTAAAAAATGGTGATATCATTGCCATCGATATCTGTGCCTGCTACAAAGGATACCACGGTGATTCTGCTTGGTCCTATGCAGTTGGTGACATATCGAAAGAGAAGCAGTACTTGCTTACCCATACTGAAAAAGCCTTATACGAAGGACTTAGTAAAATAAAGCCGGGAGTAAGACTTGGAGTGGTATCTCATGCTATCGAAGAGTATGCAAATAAGCATAAACTTGGAGTTGTAAGAGAACTAGTAGGGCATGGTATTGGAAAAGAACTTCACGAAGATCCAGAAGTTCCAAATTATGGAAGAGAAGATTCTGGAATAATCTTAAAAGAAGGAATGACTATCGCTGTCGAACCGATGTTAAATCTCGGTACGAGAAAAGTTTATCTACTAGATGATGATTGGACGATAGTCACAGGTGATAATAAACCATCAGCTCACTTTGAACATACAGTTGTCGTAACTTCGGATGGTTATAAAATACTGACAGGAGATGATAATTATGAGTAGAGATAGCGCAATTGAAGTCGAAGGAAAAGTCCTCGATAATTTGCCTCAAGGTAAATT
>CANQKK010000084.1 GCA_947624475.1 uncultured Bacilli bacterium | reverse complement strand
CTGTTGTTTTATAAGATTCTTTAGTTTGGAAGGAGGAAAAAAGTATGGTACAACAAGAAACCCGCTTAAAGGTAGCGGATAACTGTGGAGCTCGTGAAGTACTAGTAATCAGAGTTCTCGGTGGAAGTAAAGTTAAAACAGGTAATATTGGAGATATAGTTGTTGCTACAGTAAAGAAAGCGACTCCTAATGGTACTGTAAAGAAAGGCAAAGTAGTAAAAGCCGTTATAGTAAGAACTAAAAGAGGAGTTAGAAGAGACGACGGAAGTTATATCCGCTTCGATGACAATGCTTATGTTATCACTAAAGATGATAAGAGTCCAGTAGGTACACGTATTTTAGGTCCAGTAGCACGTGAACTAAGAGATAAAGAATTTACAAAGATTGTAAGTTTAGCTAAAGATGTGCTATAAGACCTACTAAAGGAGGAAAAACGAATGAAACTTAAAACAGGTGACAAAGTAGTAGTTACATCTGGTTCTAATAAAGGTAGAGAAGGAAAAATTACTAAGATATTAGATGAAAAAGTTATTGTCGAAGGTGTTAATATTGTCAAGAAACATTTAAAACCTAAAAATAATAATGGTAATGGTGAAATCGTCGAAATGGAAGCACCTATTCATGTATCTAACGTAATGCTTCTTGATCCAAAAACTAAAAAACCTACAAAGGTAAGAATAGAAAAAGATAGTAAAGGTAAAAAAATTAGAATATCAAAAAAATCTAATGAAAAGATTGACTAATTTGGAAGGAGGGGCGAGAAGAAGTGAACCGCCTAAGAGAAAAATATATAAAAAAAGTTGTTCCAAGTTTAACAGAAAAGTATAATTATAAAACTCCGATGCTTGTTCCAAAAATTGAAAAAGTAGTCGTAAATATGGGAGTTGGAGATGCTACTGTTAATTCTAAGAACTTAGAAAATGCTGTTAGGGAACTAGAGAAGATAACAGGATTAAAAGCAGTAGAAACTACCGCTAAAAAATCAATCGCTTCATTTAAAGTAAGGGAAGGCCATAAAATTGGTTGTAAGGTAACACTAAGAGGTGAGAGAATGTATAACTTCTTAGATAAGTTAATTAGTATTTCCCTTCCTCGTGTCAGAGACTTTAGAGGATTATCACCAAAAAGTTTTGATGGAAGAGGAAATTATACGATCGGTATTAAAGAGCAGATAATTTTCCCTGAAATTGATTTCGATGAAGTTGAAAAAGTAAGAGGAATGGATATCGTTATTGTTACAACGGCAAAGACTAACGATGAAGCCTACGATTTATTAAAAGAACTTGGAGTTCCTTTTAGGAAATAAGGAGAGATAAGATGGCAAGAAAATCAATGATTGTTAAATCAGAAAGAGAACCTAAATTTAAGGTTAGAAAGTATACTAGATGCAAGATTTGTGGTAGACCTCATGCCGTTCTAAAAAAATATGGAATTTGTCGTATTTGTTTTAGAGAACTAGCATATAAGGGTCAAATACCTGGTGTCAAAAAATCAAGTTGGTAATTTAATTCTTTTGCTTTGATTAAGTGATAGGGGGGAAAATTATGAATTATATTCAAGAAAACCAAATTTCTCTTTATGCAGTGCAGGGAGAAATAGATGAAGTGAATGCTAAAATACGTGGGTGCGCTATGAAAATTAGGAGAGTGCAAAAGGAAATAAGAAGTCTAGAAGAAGATAAGAGTGCGTTAATGTACCTTAGAAGTTCCATAATCTCGAATTTATCAGAGTCACTAGTTTTTGATAATTCGAGTTTAAAAAATGCAATAGCGGAGTTGATTCGCAAAATTGAAGGTAGTGATGAACTTATCTATGTCGAAAACGTCTATGATGCAAAAACTGACAGTATGTCTATGTAAAAATAGCCCTTTAGAACAAATGGAATTTACGTATGACTTTCTAATTGAGTGTTATGGTTTAGATGATGAGATTATTTCCAAACTCCCGGTAGTTAAAAGTAGTGACTATGATTTTGGAGAGTATGATAGTATTATTAAAGATTATGTATTTTATCTAGTTAAAAATCAACAGGACGGGAAAAAACAAACTTTGGAAGATATGAAATTAAGTGTCGATAAGTTTCTCGGCCAGAGAAAACAAAAGAAGACGAAAGCAAAAGTAAAAGAATAGTTTAGTTCAAAACGGAAATAAAAGAAGGAGGGATTTAAATGACAGATCCAATCGCAGATATGCTTACGAGAATTCGTAATGCAAATCAAAATAGAAGTGCTTCTCTCGAAATTCCGGCATCGAAAATGAAAGAAGAGATTGCTAGAATTTTAAAAGAAGAAGGATTTATTGAAGATTACAAAGTAAATAAAGATACTGTTCAAGGAACTATAACATTAACATTAAAATATAAAAATAAAGAAAGAGTAATTACTGGATTAAAGAGAATATCAAAACCAGGACTTCGTGTATATGCTAAAGCTGAAGAATTACCTACAGTTTTAAATGGTCTTGGAATTGCTATTATCTCGACATCTAAGGGACTTATGACTGACAGGGAAGCCAAAAAGAGTTCACTAGGTGGAGAAGTAATTGCGTACATTTGGTAGGAGAAGAGTAAGATGAGTCGTATTGGAAAAAGAATCTTAACTATTCCCGAAGGTGTTAATGTTAATGTTGAAAATAATTGCGTTACTGTAAAAGGTCCAAAGGGAGAATTAAATCTAGATTTAGTTCACAATATCGAAGTTAAAGTAGAAGATGGAAAAGTTACAGTAGATGCCCTAAAAAATGATAAGTTTACTCACGCTATGCACGGAACGACAAACTCTAATATTAAAAATATGATTATTGGAGTAAGTGAGGGATATACGAAGGGATTAGAAATTGTCGGTGTCGGATATAAGTTTGCTCCAAGTGGAAATAAACTTACTATCTCTGCTGGATACTCACATCCTGTAGTAATCGAAGTACCCGAAGGATTATCTGTTAAGGGTATCAGTAATACCGAAATAGAAATATCTGGTGTTAGTAAAGAAAAAGTTGGTGAATTTGCCGCTAAAATAAGAAATGTAAGAAAGCCAGAACCATATAAGGGTAAAGGTATTAAATACAAAGGTGAGCAAATTCGTCGTAAAGAAGGAAAGAAAGCTTCTAAATAATAAGTAAAGGAGATTCTAGTATGATAAAGAAAGTTTCTAGAAATGAAATGAGAAAAGCAAGACACGCTAGAGTAAGAGAGTCTGTCTCTGGTACTAGCGAAAGACCTAGACTTTGTGTGTTTAGATCTAATGCCAATATTGAAGCTCAAATAATCGATGATACTAAAGGTGTAACACTAGTTAGTGCCTCTTCATTAGAAAAAGAATTGAAACTTACTAATGGTGGTAACATCGATGCTGCTAAAGTAGTCGGAGCAGAGCTTGCGAAGAGAGCAAAAAAAGCAAAAATAAATACCGTCGTATTTGATAGAGGTGGATATCTTTATCATGGACGTGTTAAAGCATTAGCGGATGCTGCACGTGATGGCGGTTTAGAATTCTAAAGTAAGGAGGAGCGAGATATATGAGCGAAGAAATTAAGAAAGAAAAAAGTTCTGAGAACAAACCTCGTAAATTCGATCGAAGAAGACCTAGAAATAATAATTTTTCAAAACCAAAATCTGACCTCGAAGACAAAGTAATCGAAATCAGAAGAGTAACTAAGG
>CANQKK010000083.1 GCA_947624475.1 uncultured Bacilli bacterium | reverse complement strand
ATTAATTTTACTATAATTAATGTAAAATAATAATAAAAAGACTAAAAGTTTTAATCTTCTAGTCTGAACTGTAACAAAGTATTCACTTCATTTTATCTGTATAAATTGTCGGTTGCTACAGCATTTAGGCTCAAATCTGAAATGATACCTTTTTTGTAGGCAAAAAATGCTGCTGCTCCTATCATTGCTGCATTATCGGTGCAGTAATTTAATCTAGGAAATGATAAATTAATTTTTTCTTTTCGACATTCTTCAGCTAATTTTTCTCTTAATCCGCTATTAGCGGATACACCACCTGCTACTATTAAATTTTTGACGTTATATTCTTTTAATGCACGCATTGTTTTTTTTGTTAGGACAGTTACAACTCGATTTTGAAAAGTGGTACATAAATCTTCAATATTTATTTTGTTTTCTCTCTGATTTTCGTTATGAACTAAATTTATAACGGCGGATTTTATTCCACTAAAACTGAAATTATAACTTTTATCATCCAAAGGATATGGCAAATTATATGTGTCATTGCCTTGATGAGCAAGTTTATCAACTTTTGGACCACCAGGATACTCTAATCCTATTACTTTGGCTACCTTATCGTAACATTCTCCTATCGCGTCATCTAGAGTTCCACCAATTTTTTGAAATGAATAATCTTCTTTCATATATATTAGTTCAGTATGTCCACCACTTACTACTAACGCTATCAAAGGAAAGGTAAGTCTTTTTTCTAAATTATTTGCGTAGATATGACCAGCAATGTGGTGAACAGGGATAAGTGGCTTCCCAGTAACTAGAGATATTGTTTTGGCTGCTTCTACTCCAATTAGAAGGCTTCCTATTAAGCCGGGGCCATACGTTACTCCAATAGCAGTAATTTCTTCTATTTTCATGCTTGCTTTACTTAAAAGTTCTTCTAAGACAATTGTTATATTTTCAATGTGATTTCTACTTGCTATTTCGGGTACAACTCCACCAAAATTTTTATGGATATCAATTTGACTTAAAACCACAGTTGCCACTTCAGTTTCACCATTTTTTATAATACTCATACTAGTTTCATCACAACTTGTTTCAATTGCTAGTATGTATGTGTCTCTTTTCATTTACATCACCTGTTTTTCCATTAATATTCCATCTTCGTCACCATAGTAAAATTTTCTCAAGGCAACTTCTCGAAAGCCATATTTCTTATATAAATTTCTTGCTATTTCATTACTTATCCGAACTTCTAATGTTATATTTACTACTCTTTTTTCTATTGCAAGAGATATAAAATAGCACATAAGTTTATTTCCAACTCCTCTATTGCGATACTCTTCTTCAACAAATAAGTTATCTAATTCCATTCGTTCATAAATATGACTATATTTTATATAACCAATGACATTATTGTCGATAATATATTCTATTTTTCTAGAATAAGGATTTATTCCTTCTATTTCAGATTCTCGAAACATTACTTTTTCTCCATTGCCTCTGGTAATTTTAAATATAATGGATTGATGGCATGAGGATTCATATTTGGTATTCTTTTTGTGTATTCTATTATTTTCTCAATGTCATATTCTTTGGTTTGATTTATAATAGCGGCACTATATTTTTCTTTTAATTCTTCTAATTCTTTGAGAGGAACAAACTTTTCGATAATTTTATTATAATCTTTATCATATAGACCTATGTAATAGTTGCTGTGTTTGGCGTCGATAGTAGAAAGTAGATAATTTTTCTTTACTCCAATAACTCTTGCTAAAAGCGAGTTTATGGTAACTATTCGAATATTTAGTAAATAAGCATAGGTTTTAGCAATTGTTACTCCTATTCTAATTCCGGTAAATGATCCAGGGCCATTTATTACTACTATTTCGTCTACTTCACGTGGAGATAATTTGTTTTTAATAAAGATATCTTGAATGTATTTTGCAACATAAGTAGAATGTTTTTGAGGATTTTCTTCATGTATTTTGGATAATATTTTTCCATCCCTTAGTAAGGCAATAGATACATCAGATAGTGATGTATCTATGAATAAACTTATCATATTATGGCCTCACATATATTAACATACTTTTCTCCATGAGGCTCTAGAATTATTACTCTGGTGTTTTCTTCGATTATTTTAAATTTTATATCTAATCTTTCTTCAGGAAGAATGTCCTTAATCATATCAGCCCATTCAATAATTGTTACTCCGCCTTTATCAAAATATTCTTCTATTCCAATATTTTCTTTAGATTCTCCTAATCTATAGACATCCATATGATATAATGGAAGCTCTCCTTCATATTCTTTTATTAATGTAAATGTAGGAGAAGTTATTTCGTCAATACCCATCGATTGAGCAAAACCTTTTGTAAATACGGTTTTTCCACTTCCTAATTCTCCTTTTAAACAGATTACCATACCTGGAAATTTCTCTGATTCAATATTTTGAGCAATTGATATTGTCTCATTATCACTATGTGTTGTTAATTTGTATTCTTCCATCTTTTAATCACCTTTCTTGTTATTTCTATTTTATTATATCAAAGATTTAAGATAAAATACAATAGTTTTTGTTTTATTCTTGTATTATTTTTTAACTATTATACGTGTACTTTTATTAAAAAAACGGACTTATAAAATCCGAATTTTATTTTGCTTCTTGAAGTGTTATATCAGTACTATTTTCTTTCCCACCCCGGTTATATGTTATTTTGATTTTGTCACCAGGACTATGTTTATATAGTTCATAACGTAATTTGGCAACAGAGGTAATATCTTCATCATTTAATTTGGTAATGATATCGCCTTTTTGAAGTCCTGAAGTTGCTGCTGGTGAAGAGGATTCTACTTCTAGAATAGCAACACCCCTCGTTACGTCTTTTGGAAGTGTTATTCCTGCCTGCCACAAGTAATAGACATCAGAAATATCGAGCATACTTATTCCAATGTACGGTCTTTTTACTGTCTCACCTTTTTCGATTGTTCCGGCATAATAGAGAGCATCTTCGATAGGGATAGCAAAGCCCATACCTTCAACACTGTAACTAGTTGTGGCGCTTATTTTCTCTTCAGTTAATTTAAGAGAATTAACTCCAATTACTTCTCCGTTAATATTGCATAGTGGCCCGCCACTATTGCCGGGATTTAAGGCAGTATCGGTTTGAAGAACTTTCATGTAGTAATCGGAAGTAGTGCTTCCTCCTAAACTAACCTCTACTAAGCGATCTTTTCCAGATAGAATTCCTTTTGTTACAGTCCCACTATAGTTGTCTCCAAGAGGAGCACCGACAGCAAAAGTTGTGTCTCCTAAATTCATATTTTCTGTGTTTCCTATTGTTGCTACTTGCTTTACATTTGCGGAACTTACTGTTAAAACTGCAATATCAGAATATGTTTCTCCTCCTAGTATTTTAGTATCGGCAGTCGTTCCATCTGTGAACATTACCTTGGCTGAATCACCTCCTGAAATAACATGATTATTTGTCATAATGTAGGAAGTAGAACCATCTTGCTTGTAGACAAATCCTGTTCCTGTCGAAACTGCTGTTCCGTCTTTGTATGACATTACAACAACAGTAGCATCATATATTTTCTCGACAGAAGCCGATATACTGTTTTCACTTATGGTAATATCTTTATGACTACCACTGGATAAAACACTTCCTTTATTTAACTGATTTATAACAAGATAACTCCAAGTTGCT
>CANQKK010000082.1 GCA_947624475.1 uncultured Bacilli bacterium | reverse complement strand
AATTGCCATGACTAATAAATAAATCACCAATTCGGCCAAATTTAGTTGACGTACAACATGTTAATAATAAAAGAATTATGATTATCAAAATAATTATTAATTCAATTATTCTTCTTTTATTCTTGTTATCTTTCTTTTTTTCAACATTTAAAGACATTGTATTATAGTCATTATCACTAGTTATTGAAATTTTATTATTATATTTGGATAAGGTATAGTATTCGGTAGTATCGTATGTAGTATCATTTTTTAAAACATAATATTTGTTTATTTCTTTTTCGGAATCTTTTTCATTAGGATAGGTAATCTTTAGAAAAAGATAATAGTTTCCTCTTTCGATATCATCGAGATATAGGCCATCATTTATATATTCTGATAAATAGAAATTAATATCTCGGCCATCACTTTCTTCGGTTTCTAATTTGATGTTTTTATCTTTGATGCCGTGCAGATTAAGGGAAATACTCGTATAATTTTGATCTTCTAATTCAATAGTTCCCTTAATATTGAGGTGAGTACCATATATATAATACTCAGAAATATTTGCAACTTCACTTTCTACTTCGACTTTAGATATTTCTTCTTTAAAATAATTTACATAGATATAATAACTTGCAAAACCTAATATTATTAATATAAGTAGTGTAATAAATATTTTTTTCATTAATTTTCTCCTATATTTAGTGCGAGTAGTCTATTTAATTCTACAGCATACTCCATCGGTAATTCTTCTCTGAAAGCACTAATAAACCCCATAATAATTAACTCTTTAGCATCTTCTTTACTTATTCCTTTACTCATTAAATAAAACAATTTATCTTCTGATATTTTTGAAACAGTGGCTTCGTGTTCGAGTAACGAACTGCTATTATCAACTATATTTGTGGGTACAGTGTCACTTTTGGAAATTTCATCGATAATTAGGGTATCACATTTTACCGATGCTCTAGAGTTGGTGGCATTTTTTGTTATTCTTACGGTACCTCTGTAAGTTGCATTTCCTCCACCTTGAGCAATTGATTTCGAAATGATGTTACTCTTAGTATTTTTACCAAGATGAATCATTTTAGCACCACTATCTTGCACTTGACCTTTAGATGCTGATGCGACAGTAATACAACTTCCTCTGGCATAGTCTCCTTTTAAAATACAACAAGGATACTTCATATTAGTTTGAGAGCCAATATTTCCATCGATCCATTCCATAAGTCCATTTTCTTCGACAACTGCTCTTTTAGTTACTAAGTTATATACATCTGTCGACCAATTTTGAATTGTCGTATAACGGCAAGTTGAGTTTTTTCCGACAAATATTTCAACAACAGCAGCATGAAGAGAATCCTCAGTATAGGTAGGAGCCGTACATCCTTCAATATAATGAAGGGTACTATTATCATCTACTATTATCAGAGTTCTTTCGAATTGTCCTATGTTTTTACTATTGATTCGAAAGTAACTTTGAAGCGGTCTATCTAATTTGGTATTAGGAGGAATATAGATAAATGTTCCTCCCGACCAAACAGCACCATTTAGTGCAGTGAATTTATTTTCGTTATATTTTACTAATTTACCAAAATATTTTTTGAATAATTCAGGATACTTTTTAAGAGCAGTATCGGTATCTAAAAAAATTACATTTTTTTCTTTTAATTCTTTATTCATATTATGATATATTACTTCACTATCATATTGAGCTCCAATACCATCTAAATATTTATTTTCTGCTTCAATAATTCCTAAGTTATCAAATATATTTTTTACTTCACATGATATATTATCCCAATTATCGGTAAGTTTATTCTCTCTTTCTTTATAATAATTAATATTATCATAATCAATATTCAGTCTTGGTCCAAAACTTGGATTTTCACTCTTGATAAAGGCATCGAGAGCAGTTTTACGAAAATCTAGCATCCAAGATGGCTCACCTTTTATTTTTGATATTCTTTCGACAACTTTGTTATTTAACTTCATGTTAATCACCTTTTATAACTTTATTATATATGAAAAAATTATATAAGTAAAGAAAAAAACTATCTGTTTTACATACTTAAGTAGATAGTTATTTTTCTTCGACAATATTCGATTTTGTTGCAAAACCATTCATGTAATAATCGGGTATTTTTCCTTGGATAATTTTAATGGCTATCGGAATATTACAACTTATAGTATTTTCATCACTTACGACAGGAAGAATCGTTTTAGTAGTCACTTCAATATCAATTGTAAGTTTTAGAAGAGCACTATTTATTCCATATTCTTCAATATCAGTTTTAAAATTAGTTGAAACATTACCCACTAATGATAATCTTACGGGAACTTTTGGCCCAAGATTGTATAAAAGATTAGAATTTGTTGTTATTCCAAGTGGTATTTCGAGGATGATTCCTTGTCTCAATAGGTTCATATCGTAGGAAGCAAGACTATTTTCAGGTAGTTCTAACATATCGATTTTTCCTTCTTCAACGGCTCGTAAATTTAATTCTACTAGTGTCGTCATCATGGTTAATATTTTTGTTGTGTTCTGAGAATTGAAATCGATCATTTTAATATCTCCATCATCACCATAGATAATATTAAAAAGTTCATCCGTCTCAATGTTACTTATCTCTTTTGTAATGGCTTTATTGATTATGAGGATAGTTAGTTTTTTTGTCTCAGCTTCAGCGTAAGACATGAGAATGGGAAGTGATTTTTTTGAATAATAATTTATAAATAGTCCGACTGAAACAATAAGAAGAACAACAATTATTATAATAATCTTCATTATATTTCTTCTTTTTTTTCTTCTTGGCTTCAAATTCATCATCATAGTAAAATATATGTTTTAATATTTTTTAATTGTACATTTTAGCAGCGATAAATCCACCTTCAATAGACAATGTTTTATATCCAAAGGAATTTAATCTCTTACTAATTTCGAGACTCTGTCTACCTTCTTCACAATATAGGTAATATGTATTGTTCTTGTTTAGGTAATGTGAATAATTATTTAATAGATTATAGTAAGGAATATTTAGAGAATTTTTGATGTGAGAAATGTTATATGAATAGTTGTCTCTGATGTCTACTATAATGGGATTATCTAATTTTTTCAAGTCAGCATAACTAATTGTATTCATATCTACACCTCATTATAATATATACAATTATTTGAGAAGTGAAAAGTTAATAAACACAAGTTTTGTTTGTTAAATTATTGCTAATAAAAACAATTTTTAATTACTAATGGTCTGACATAAAAAATTGCAGGTTATACTGCAATTTTAAGTCTTACGTATTTTATGTTAATCATCAGAGAAGAAATCATCGAAGAAGTCATCATCATCGGTATTGTCTTCATAAAGTTTATTATTATTTTCTTTATTTTCAGAAAGTGAAGTTTCATTTTTAGAATTTTCTTTTGCTTCTTTTTCAGTAGTTTCTTCTTCAATAATAATATCATTTTTTTCTTCTATTTTATCTTTCTTGCCATTAGGGATTAACTGACTAAATGGATTAACACTATTTTTGGCTTCTTCCGATTTAGCATTTTCTTCCTCTTTTTCTATCTCTGCTATTTTAGCATCGATTTTCTTGACTAAATCATCTATATTAAATGTTTCGGAAGTTTCTTCATTTTTAGGAGTTCCTATCATGCCAGATGGAACTTCAAAAGGAGATGTACCTACAAATGGATTTGATCCACCAAATGGATTTCCTCTAAAAGGTGAGGCTCCAGAAAACGGATTTGATCCATTAAAAGGTGAACTACCACC
>CANQKK010000081.1 GCA_947624475.1 uncultured Bacilli bacterium | reverse complement strand
TATTAGTCAATCCATTATGCATCTATTAATAGTGTTGTGAAGCGTGAGCGATGGACATGTAAATCTATTAATTGTTATTTGAGAGAGAGACAATCTCTCTCAATATTTTTAATTGATGGAGTTGTTGAATATGAAAAAACAAAAAATTTGAAGATGGTACGTTATGCCATGTTAATTTTGGAATTAAACCGTTAAATGGAGAAATATATAATTATCATTTGGCTATTCTTTTTAATATTAGTGGATTAAGTAATACAATTTTTTAATTTTTATTATTTATAGTATTGATATTTTTATTTAAATAGGCATAAGTTTATTAAAAATATAATTAATAAGTTTTTATATATGAAGAATTCTTTTTTATTTAGGCATATTATAGTATAGAGTTCTTTTTTTATTCTGTTTTTATACTATCCGAGAAAAAAGACTTGCATTTTATTAAAAAGTTATTATATAATGTTACAGAAAGGAAGAGATTAGTGGAAAAGAAATTAGTAATAGTGGAATCTCCACATAAGAGTAAGACAATAGAAAAGTATTTGGGAAAGGATTATAAGGTTGTTTCTTCTTTAGGACATATAAGAGATTTATCAACTTCGGGTAAGTTTGGTTTTGGAGTTGATATTGAAAATAATTTTAAACCGGATTATAAAATAATTAAGGGGAAAAGTAAACTTGTCAAAGAGTTAAAGAAAGATGTAGAAAATTCTGATTTTGTATATTTAGCAACGGACCCTGATAGAGAGGGAGAAGCGATATCTTGGCATTTATATGATGCTTTGGGATTAAAAGAAAATAATTATGATAGAATAGTATTTAATGAGATAACGAAAAATGCTGTTTTAAATTCTTTTTCAAAGGCTAGAAAGATAGATGATAATCTAGTTAAGTCTCAAGAGACAAGAAGAATATTAGATAGAATAATTGGATTTAGACTAAGTAAACTTATGCAGTCGAAGACGGGGGGAAAGTCTGCAGGTAGAGTTCAGTCGGTTGCTCTTAAACTTATCGTCGATAGGGAAAGAGAGATAGAGGCTTTTATTCCGGAGGAATACTTTGAAATAGATGCTTATTTTAGTGATTTTAGTGCTAAATTAGAGATGTATAATCATAAAAAAATAGAGATTAAGAAAGAAGAAGATGCTAAAGAAATTTTAAGTAAGTTATCGAGAGGATTTAATATCGAGTCGGTAGATAAGAAAGAAAAATCTAAGAAAAGTAAGTATCCATTTATTACTAGTACTCTTCAGCAAGAAGCATCAACTAAACTTGGATTTACTTCGAAGAAGACAATGATGATTGCTCAAAAATTGTACGAAGGAATTAGTTTGCAAGATGAGACAGTAGGTCTTATATCTTATATGAGAACGGACTCGGTTAGGTTATCGGATGAATTTGTAGGTGAAACTTATAGTTATATCAAGAGTAAATATGGAAGTGAGTATGTTGGATATGTCAAGAAAAGTAAAAAGACGGAAAATGTACAGGATGCTCACGAGGCTATTAGACCTACCTCTATAAGTAGAAAACCTGAGGATATTAAAGAGTATCTTACTAATGATGAATATAAATTATATAGACTTATCTATTATAGAGCGCTTGCTTCTCTTATGAAAGATGCTAAGGTACTAGCAACGACGGTTATACTAGATAATAATAATTATCAGTTTAAAGCGACAGGTCAGGTAATTACTTTCGATGGGTACTTAAAAGTTTATAGTGATTATGAGAAAGCGGAAGATGCACTACTACCGGACTTTGATAGTTACAATAGTAAAGTAATTGCTGCGAATAATATTGAATACAGTTCTCATACGACAAAGCCTCCAGCTAGGTATACAGAAAGCAAACTCATTAAAGAGATGGAGGATTTGGGAATAGGAAGACCATCTACTTATGCAAAAACTATTGATACGATAAAGGAAAGAGGATATGTAAATGTCGTCGATAAGAAGTTTGTACCGACAGATATTGGTATTGAGACGACGGATAAACTACAGGAATTTTTTAAGGATATAATTAATGTCGAGTATACTAGTAATATGGAAAATGATTTGGATAAGATAGCGGATGGTAATTTAGAGTGGAATAAGTTACTAAGTGTCTTTTATAAGGACTTTGAACCAAAAGTAAAAGTTGCTTTTAAGGAAATGGAGAAGAAGGCACCTGAAGAGACGGGAGAGTTATGTCCTAATTGTGGTTGTCCACTAGTTATTAAACAAAGTAGGTATGGAAAGTTTGTTGCCTGCTCTAATTATCCTACTTGTAAATATATTAAGAGTAATAAAGAAGAAAAAGAGGTTAAATCTATTATGGACTGTCCTAAGTGTGATGGGAAGGTAATTGAAAGAAAGACGAAGAGAGGAAAAATCTTCTATGGCTGTTCTAATTATCCAAAATGTGATTTTGCTTCTTGGGATAAACCTTTGGAAGAGAAGTGTCCTAAATGTAGTGGTGTGTTAGTAGAGAAAAAAGATAAGATTAAATGTATGAACTGTGATTATGAAAGATAGTCTAAAGGACTATTTTTCTTTTGGCTTTTTATTGCTTTTTCGATAATTATGTGGTAAGATTTATTTGTGTTATAGGAGAATTTATATGAAAAAAATTTTAATTTTTGTAACGATATTTGTTTCTTTTTTTGCCTTGTCATCCGGTGTTTTGGCAGAGTCTGAATGTAAATATGAGACTGCTAAAGAGATGGCAAAAATAATTAATCACGAAAATGGTGGAAAACATAATAGTGATCCGGTCGAGAATTTTTTTGCTCATATTGGAACAGGAAGTGTTATTTTAAATAACGTATCAAAGTGGTCTTATACCAAAAATTGTGGAAATGATTTATATAACAGGATAAGATGTTTTATGGATGGCCAGTATGCAGGATATTCTGGTTATAGAGATACAAGTTTTGAAGAATTTGTTCCTGATTCAGAAAAAGGAGAACTTTTATATGTGTCGGCACTTGTTTTATCTGGTAAATTTAATTTTCCAAAAGAAATAACTTTCCAGTGTGCCTTTTATATAATGAATGATCTAGGTGGAAAAGAGTGGACTCATGTAGATATGCTACCTCATGAAGATGTTTTGTATTTTGGTCATGATGGAAATGTGACAGTATCTAATAAAGATTACTTTGAAAAGACAGTTTCGACGAATCCGGCGGATTTTCGAAAACTTGCTAAAAGTTATATGCAAAGTGATTATAGTAAATATAATTCGAGTAATGTGTGTGAAATGGTTTCGGGAGTATCTGGGGATACAGGTGGAAGTAGTGGAGATACCGGAAGTAGTGGCGATAATGAAATTCATGAGAGTACCTATCATAGAGAGATTACCACTATTGTAGATGCCTGCCAAAATCCTGAGATACTTAGAGTTATTTATTTTATAAAATTAATTATTGATATTATAAAAATTGTCGTTCCGATAGGACTAGTTATTTTTGGAATGATAGATTTTTCGAAGTCTGTAATTTCTAGTGATGAGGAGATGCAAAAGAATAATATAAAAAGACTTGTCAAGAGAATAATATATGCAGTTCTCATCTTTGTGGTTCCTTGGATAGTTAATTATGTTATCGTAAGTTTAGGTAATTTAACAGAGGGAGTTAATTTTACAGACTGCTTAGAAAACGCTAATTCTGAAAAAATTGCTGAACTTGATGCTCATGTAAAAGAATTAGAAAAAGAACGCGAAGAATCAAATAATACTAATAATAATACTAATAATAATACTAATAATAATACTAATAATAATACTAATAATAATACTAATAATAATACTAATAATAA
>CANQKK010000080.1 GCA_947624475.1 uncultured Bacilli bacterium | reverse complement strand
TTATCCAGTTTTTGTTAGGGCTGGTTCGATTATACCGATGGCAGTTAATAGTAGAGAGGATATTCAGAGTACTTTAGAAATTAATATATATCCTTTAGATAATGGACAGTATGTTTTATATGAAGATGATGGAATAACGCGTGATTATAAAAATGGTTCATATATGATGACAACTTTTGGATATAGATATGAAACTGATAATTATGTTTTTGGTGTTTATGGGTTTGAGGGAAAGAAAATTTTGGATAGTAGAAATTATATTTTAAAATTTAAAAATACACGAAATGTCTCTTTTGTTAATGTTAGTAATAATCTTGCTTATAATTGTTATTATGATAAAAATGATTTTGTTGTTAAAATAAATAATGTTGCAACTTTTAATAATTTTGAAATAAATATTAGGGGTCAGAATATGTTAATTAGTTTAGTTACTCTTCTAAATGAGGAGATTAAAGGAATACTTTATGATTTACAGATTGAAACTAAACTTAAGTATGTACTAGATGATATTTTATTTAGTGATTTGGATGTTAGAAAGAAGAGGATAAAAATAAGAAGATTGAAAAGAAAAGGGCTCGATTCTAAATATATTAAAATATTTATTAATTTACTTGAATATGTGGAAAAAGCATAGTATAATACATATTTATATGGAGGTTATTTATGAAGGCGGTATTGGATATTTTACTTGAGGCTGTAATTGCTTATGTTCTAGTATTTGTATTATATTTTCTTATTTTTGTAAGAAAGAAGACGAAGTATGATAAAAATAGAGTACCGGTTGAGTTTTATTATCTAGTGAGTTTGTATAAGTTAAATCAGAAGGATATTAATTATAAGAAATTTATTTATATTACGGCTTTTATAAATACTTTTATTATTGTGATAACATATATAGTAGTTTCTAAGTTACTTAATAAGTGGATACTACAGTTATTAGTTGGTATGGTTATAATAGTACTACTTATTATTATTTGCTACGGAATACTTGGAAGATATTATCAGAAAAGAGGTAAGAAAAAAAATGTATAATTTTAAGAAAATAGAGAAGAAATGGCAGGAACATTGGGATAAGAATAATACTTTTAAAACTGAAATTGATAATGATAAAAAGAAATTTTATATGTTAGTAGAATTTCCTTATCCATCGGGTGAGGGATTACATGTCGGTCATGGAAGAGTTTATACGGCATCTGATGTTCAGGCAAGATTTAGAAGGGCTCTTGGATTTAACGTGCTTTTTCCTATGGGATGGGATTCTTTTGGTTCACCTGCTGAACATTATGCTATTCAAAATCATATTCATCCTAAGGAAGCGGTTACTAGAAATATTGAGGTATTTAGAGGACAGATGAAATCTCTCGGTCTATCTGTAGATTGGAACCGTGAGTTCGCTACTACTGACCCGGACTACTATAAATGGACACAGTGGCAATTTTTACAGTTTTATAAACATGGAATGGCATATAAGGCTAAAAAAGATATTAATTGGTGTCCTAATTGTAAAATAGGATTATCAAATGAGGATGCTTCGGGCGGAGTATGTGAAAGATGTGGTACTAAAGTTGTTCAAAAGGAAAAAGAACAATGGATGCTTAGAATGAGTGATTATGCCGAAGAGTTACTAGATGGTCTTGAAGATACTAAGTTTAATAATAGAACAAAAATTGCTCAAGTAAATTGGATAGGAAAGAGTACGGGAGCAGAAGTTGACTTTAGTTTGAAGGGTTTAGATGATAAACTTAAGATATATACGACGAGATGTGATACGTTATTTGGAGTTACTTTTATGGTAATTGCTCCGGAACATCCGTTAATTGAAAAGTATAAGGATAGAATTAAGAATATTAAAGAAGTTAGTGAATATCAGGAGCAAGCGAAGAGTAAATCGGAATTTGAAAGAACGGAACTTGTCAAAGATAAGACGGGAGTTTGCCTAGATGGTATCGTGGCAATAAATCCTGTAAATAATAAAGAGATCCCTATTTGGATAAGTGACTATGTAATGATGAGTTATGGAACAGGTGCTATAATGGCCGTTCCCGCTCACGATCAGAGAGATTATGATTTTGCTAAGAAATATGGTATTGATATTATCGAAGTTATCAAGGGCGGAGATATATCTAAGTGTGCTTATACGGAAGATGGGGAAATGGTTAATTCGGGATTTTTGAATGGTATAACTAACAAAAAAGATTCAATTGAAAAAATGCTCGACTATTTAGTGGAGAAGAAAATTGGAAAAAGGAAGACGAATTATCGTCTGCAGGACTGGATTTTCTCGAGACAAAGATTTTGGGGAGAGCCTATTCCAATTGTCAATTGTCCAAAATGTGGTTACGTTCCACTTGATGAAAAGGATTTACCGCTACTTCTTCCCGATGTTGCCGAGTATGAGCCTACTGATAATGGAGAGAGTCCTTTGGCTAAAATATCTGAATGGGTAAATACTACTTGTCCAAAGTGTGGAGGAGCCGCTACTAGAGAGACGGATACGATGCCTAATTGGGCTGGTTCATCTTGGTATTGGCTAAGGTATATGGATCCACATAATGCTAGAGAGTTTGCTTCTAAAGAGGCAATGAATTATTTTGGAAAAGTTGATTTATATGATGGTGGTATGGAGCATGCTACGAGACATTTATTATATGCAAGATTTTGGAATCAATTTTTATATAATATTGGTTTAGTTCCCAATAAAGAGCCATTTGAAGTTCGTATTTCTCACGGTATGATACTTGCTTCGGATGGTGAGAAGATGAGTAAGAGTAAGGGTAATACAGTAAATCCTAATGAAATGATAAGAAACTATGGAGCAGATGCTCTTAGGACTTATGAGATGTTTATTGGAGATTATTCAAAAGATGCTTCTTGGAGTGAGAATGGTCTTAGAGGATGTTTTAAGTTCTTAAATAGAGTCTATACTTTGAAAGATAAGGTAAATGAGAAAAATGGTTACTCGGAAGAACTTGAGACTATTATCCATAAGACAATTAAGAAAGTAACAGAAGACTTAACAAACTTGGACTATAATACTGCTGTTTCAGCTCTCATGATTTTACTTAATGAAATGGAAAAAAGTAGTAGCATAACAAAAGATGAATACCGAGTATTGCTTCAGTTATTAAATCCAATTGCTCCTCATATTACGGAAGAATTAAATGAGGAATGCAAATTAGGTGAAGAGTTATCAAAGAGTTCTTGGCCTATTTATGATGAAGATAAAACGGTATCAGAAAAAGTTGAAATTGGTGTTCAAATTAATGGTAAATTAAGAGATACTATCACTGTTTTAAAAAGTTCTTCAAAAGAAGAATTGGAACAAGAGGCATTAAAGTCCGAAATTATCAAAAAATGGATAGAGGGAAAGGAAATAGTAAAAGTAATTGCTGTTCCTGGTAGAATTGTAAATATTGTTATAAAATAAAAAAGAATCTCATTCTTAAAAGAGTGAGATTCTTTTTTTGCCAATATTTCGGGAGGAAGGAGTAATCTCATGAAGTCAAAGTTTTCTGAAAAGGGGGTTTTGACTTGGAACTTATAGTAGCTTATGCCATGACTGTTCTTGTTATTGTTGTCTACATAGGCAATATTAACCATAAGATAACACTTGAAGAGAAACTCCTTCGAAAAAGCGCTAGTTACTTTTTTATGTAACTAATTTCTTTTTCAATAACATTATACTATTTCTAAGAATAAATGTCAATTATTTTGGTAAAAAATTCTTGACTTCGATAGGTCATATGTGTATAATTATGTCGTAATTAGCATTTAAGGCACATCTCTTCTTTTTTGCCGATATTTCGGAAGGAAGGAGTGAT
>CANQKK010000079.1 GCA_947624475.1 uncultured Bacilli bacterium | reverse complement strand
CGGTCTTACAAGTTCTGAATACGACAAATTATTTACAAGGGATAAACCAATTATTTTTAATTATCATGGTTATCCGACATTAATTAATGAATTTACTTATAAGAGAGAAAATAAGAACTTATCGGTTCACGGTTATATGGAAGAGGGAACGATTACGACGGCTTTCGATATGCGCGTGCAAAATAAGATAGATAGGTATAATATTGTTATCGATATGATTAAGCACTTGGATATTGGTAAGACCAAAGAGGGGAAAGATGTTATTAAACTTATGGAAGAAAAACTTAAATATCATAGTGAATATATAAGAGAATATGGAATCGATATGGAGGAAGTTCGAGATTTCAAGTGGGAAAATACTGTAACTTAGAAATAATAGTCATTTATCATATAATAAAGATAATAATAAAAGGACGCTCTAGAGAGGCGCCCTTTTATTTTAATAAATCTATAAATTCACTTGGGATAGTACTTTTAAAAGTCATCTTTTTGTCAGTTAGAGGATCTATTACTTCGATGGCGTTAGCATGGAGGGCAAATCTGTTTAGAGGATTATTTTTGGAGCCATATTTGAAGTCTCCTACTATGGGGTGACCGATATCTTTCATGTGACATCTTATTTGGTTTCTTCTTCCGGTCTTGATGTGTATTTTTAAAAGGGAGTATTTATCGTTATATTTCAGTCTTTCATAGTCAGTTACCGAAAAGAGTCCATCTTTATTTTTGGAAGAGTAGACAAGAAGAGTCTTGGTCTCTTTTAGATAGGACTCGATATGTCCTTTTTCTTTGGTCTTTCCTTCGACAACAGCGGTATATTCTCTTATTTTGGCAATATTATTCCAATTATCTTGGTATAGTTTTTGAACTTTTTGGTTTTTGGCAAAGATTATTATACCTGAAGTATCAAAATCTAATCTATGAATTATAAATACTTTGGTTTTATCTTTTTTTAAATAATCTGATACTCTTCGGTAGAGAGTATTTTCTTTTTCTTTTTTATTGGAAATAGTTAGTAGTTTAGGTGGTTTATCGATGACGATAATGTTTTCGTCTTCGTAGATTATTTTTAATTGGTTTCTATTTTGGGGATTTATTTCGATAGTATCTCCATTTTTAAGGGGATAGTCATAATTTGTTACTACTTTTCCATTAACATAAATAGATTTGTTTTTGAGAAGTGTCTTGATATTATTTTTTGATTTTCCTTCTAGTTTTAGTCTGAGATAGGGGTATAACTTACTTTCTTTGACCACTACTAACTTTATCATAATAAATCACCTTTCTTTTTAATTATACATTATTTTTAGTGATAAGAAAAGAGCTGTATTATTGCAATATTAGAATAGGAGAAGATAGTAAAGGTAAAAAAATAAGGACAAGATAAAAGATTATATTACTATATATTACGTCACTATAAATAAAAATACCTTTAATATATAAGAAATAAAAAAGAACATAAGCATATACTTATGTAGGTGAGATTATGAGAAAATGTCTCTTTTTTATAATAGTAGTTCTTTTATCATTTACTATTTCTGAGAGAGTATCTGCAAGTACTAGTAGTGCATCTTCTTATGTACTTATGGATATGACAACGGGAAGAGTACTTGACTGTAAGGATATGAACTCGAAGAGATTAATTGCTAGTATTACGAAGATAATGACGGCTACTATTGCCCTAGAATCGGGGAAAGTAGAAGAGGTGGTAGAAGTTGATGATTCTATTTTAAAAGCCTATGGATCGGGCGTGTATATCGAAGTGGGAGAAGAAATTAAATTAAAAGACTTACTATATGGACTTATGCTTCGAAGTGGTAATGATGCAGCGGTAATGATAGCAAGTTATGTAGCCGGAAGTGAGGAAGAGTTTGTCAAACTTATGAATAATAAGGCTAAGGAACTTGGAATGAAGAATACTATCTTTTATAATGCAAGTGGACTTCCGAGGCCACATGGTAATTATTCTTCAGCTTATGATATGGCTCTTCTTACTAGTTATGCTATGAAAAATGATATGTATAGGGAAATAGTTAAGACAAAGGACTATAAAGTTACTACTAATAAGAAAACTTATGTCTGGCACAATAAGAATAAATTACTTAGATACGACTATATAACGGGAGGTAAGACAGGGTATACAGAGGAGTCTGGGAGGACGCTAGTTAGTACTGCTGATATTGGTGGAATGAAATTAGTTGTCGTAACGATTAGAGACTCCGATGACTGGAATACACACAGGCAGTTATATGATTATGTAAAGGGTAACTATAATTCTTATCAGGTTCTAAGCAAGGATAAGTTTACCGTGATAGGAGACTCTTACTACGACGGAGATACTTTCTATATTAAAAATGACGTCTATCTTCCATTAAAGAAAAGTGAGAAGAAGATGCTCATAAATCATATTTCTCTCGAAAAGAAGAAAAAATATAATACCGGTGATAAAGTAGGAGTAAGCCAAATATATATGGGAGAGAAACTTTTATATGAAGAGGATATCTATATAATTAAGGGGAAATCTTTGAAAAGAAAGAGTATATTTACAAAGATAAAAGAGTGGTTTAATGATTAATTATCTATGGGGATTTTTTATAATAGTTGGAGTAATATACAGTATTATAAAGGGGGACTCGAACTTAACTAATAATCTTTTGACAGGAGGAAAGGATGCAATAGATCTTATCATAAACTTAGTTCCCTTGATGTGCCTTTGGGTTGGAACGATGAAAATAGCGGAGTCTTCAGGTTTATTACAAATTGTCTCTAATAAATTATCGAAAGTAATTAGAATAATTTTTCCGGAAATACCGGAAGGTAATCCTGCTATCGGGTATATTTCTTCGAATATTGTTATGAATATGCTCGGACTAGGAAATGCAGCGACTCCTTTTGGTCTTAAAGGGATGAGGGAACTTAAGAAGCTGAATAATGATAGTGACGAGGCTTCGAGGTCGATGATTACTTTTTTGGCAATTAATACTTCTTCTGTTACTTTGATTCCGACGACAGTAATTAGTCTTAGAGTTTTATATGGCTCAATTAATCCTAGTGAAATAATTGGTGTTACTATTATAACGACTATTATTTCGACAATCTCAGCGATTATATTTGATAGATTATTTTACTTTATATGGAGGAGAAGACATGGTTAATTATTTTATACCGGTAATTGTAATTATTATAATAGGCTATGGTCTATATAAAAGGATAGATATCTTCGATACTTTTCTTGGGGGAGTAAAAGAGGGTCTTAAAATATCGATAGGGCTTTTTCCGACAATGTTTGCGATGGTTATTGCGATTAATTTACTGACGAATAGTAATTTGATTTTTGATATAAGTAAAATGCTTTCTCCTTTATTTATAAAATTGCATTTTCCCACTAATTTGTTTCCTCTTGCGATATTAAGACCAATATCGGGATCTAGTTCGCTAGTTATTTTAAATAATATCTTAAAAATTAATGGACCAGATAGTTTTGTAGGGAGAGTAGCCTCGGTAATGCAGGGCTCGACGGATACGACGATATATATTATCAGTATGTATTTTGCTAGTCTCGGAATTAAAAAAATTAAATATTCACTGGCGGTAGGACTACTTGCCGATTTAATTAGCGTTATCTTTTCGGTAATAATAGTTAGTCTATTTTTTGGAAGATAATAAGAAATAAATTATAAAAAAGAAAAATTATAAATGATTAAAGAAGTCTCTTACTAGAATGGTTTTATCATAAATTTTTGTATATTAAAACTCGAACTTATCATATAATTCTGAAAAGTTCGAGTTTGGTATTTATATAGCAAGCATTGTAAAGGGAATATTTGCTTGATATAATTTTATTAAGGGACATTTAATAATAATTGGGTGCTACCTCTATCTTTATAGATTGGAGGTGATCTTTGATG
>CANQKK010000078.1 GCA_947624475.1 uncultured Bacilli bacterium | reverse complement strand
CTCTTCTACTTTGCGAACATAGATATCTTCGGGTAGAAGGGAGTTTAATCCTTTATATAACTTTTCGGGAGTTATTTTAGTCTCTAAATCAAAGTGAGCCCTCTGGGCCATGGCATGAACTTTAGCATCGGTTCGGCCAGAAGCATGAAGATCAACTTTCTTACCACCATTTATCTCTTTCAGGGCTTTTTCAATTTCTCCTTGAATAGTTCTTTGTTTCGGTTGTTTCTGGTAGCCCGCAAATAAAGTTCCATCATATGATACTGTTATTAAATATCTCATATTAATCCCTCTCTTTTCTAATAAAATATAACAATAATTAGTATTAATAAATTTAAAATAAGCAACATACTATCTCTTAAGCGCCAATTATTTAATCGGTAATTAGTTCGTGATTTTCCGTAGTTATAGAGCCTTAATTCCATCATCTCTCCCAGGTCTAAAGATCTCCTAATGGAATGAGTAAATGCCGGAGTTAAAACTCCTAGTAAGAACCCTATTTTTTCTTTGATATTACCACTTTTAAAATCTATTCCTCTCTGCCTTTGAACCGAAGCAATTCGGCTTACTTCAGTAGTAAAAGTGGGAACATATCTTAGAGCTATCGTGATAACGAGGGCCACGTCATTTACTTTGATAAACTTAGAAAATGGTTTTAATAACTTAAATATCCCGTAATTTATTTCCGTAAGGGCAGTAGTAAGAGTTAGAATGCTAGAATATAAAACGATAAAGATAATTCTAAATAAATCAAAGATAATATTATTTATACTTTTAAAAAAGATTAAATCAATTACTAAGATAATCATTAAGATAAATCTGATACTGATAATATTTTTTAGGTAAGCACTTACTTTTATATCGCTATAGATGATTACTAAAAATAGGTAAGATGCCATCATAAGGACATCGATATAACTATCGATAAAAAAGATAGCTATAATCATTATCAGTAATGATAAAATTTTAAATACTGGATTTAGTTTATGAACGAGTGACTCTTTTAAAATATAACGACCTAATACTTGACTATTTAACATTTCGGTAAACATCCTTCATTAATTCTTTAATATCAGAGGTCACTTCTAAACTGACATTTTTGTTTTTTTGGGCCATATTTATAAACTTAATTATCTCTGGTACTTCGACCTGGGCTGTACTTAGCTTATCGCAGGTTAGTAAGTCTTTTTTTGCTCCCTTACTTACTATCTTTCCTTTTTTGAGAAGAATGTAATTATCGGTTATACTAAGAGCAAAATTTACATTACTCGTTATGATAATAATGGTCTTATGGTAGGTGTTTTTTAGTTTTTTAATTAACCTAATTAGTTTTTCTTCCCTTTTATTATCTAAATAGATAGAAGGATCATCGATAATAATAAGTTTGGGATTTAGAGCAAGGACGACTGCGAGAAGAACACTCTCTTTTTCTCCACTGGATAAGTCGAAGGGACTCCTATTTAGATATTTGGCATTTAATCCTACTATCTTTAGAGAATCTTCAACTCTCTTATTTAGAATATCGGTCTTATAATTATATTTGGTAAGACCAAACGATATTTCTTGCCTAACCGTATTATAGATAAAAGATTCTTCTGCTCTTTTATAGACGTAACCTATTTCTCTTCCTTTAAAATCATTTATAATTTTTCCCTCATAATCTTTAATAGTGCCACTTAATAGTTGTCCTAAGATAGTACAACCAGATCCAGATGAACCAATAATTGAAGTTATCTTTCCCTCTTCAAACTCATATGATATATTCTTTATTTTGTCCTCGTATGATACTTTTTCTAACTTTAATTCCATAACTTATCTATCGCTTCCTTATCACTAAAGTAGACTTTGTCAAAAAGGTCATATAACATCAAATTATGGGATAGTTTGACGATGAATGGAAGTTTAAATCCCATCTTTTCTAATTTGTCGTCAGCATATATTTTTTCTTTAGTATCGTCTAGAAGGACTTTTCCCTTATCTAAAACAATGATACGGTCGGAGAAGAGTGTATCTTCGAGGTTATGAGTAATTAAAATAATCGTCAATTTACTCTTTTTCTTGTACTCCTCTAAAAGTTTAAAAATGAGTTTGCGGTCGGAAGAATTTAATTTATGGATTGACTCATCTAAAAGTAGTATCTTCGGATTATGAATAAGAGATGAGGCTATCATAACTTTTTCTTTTTCACTATCGTTTAGGTCAGATGGTCCTTTTTCGAGAATACCATCTAGTTTAAATTTCTTGGATATTATTTCAATGGAAGAAGATATCTCACTTTTAGAATAACCTAAGTTTTCTAGGGAAAAAGCAAGGTCATCTCGTACTGTCTCACCAATAAAATGTGATGAGGCGTTATCAAAACATACCGACATACTTCTTCTTATCCTAGGAAGATTACTTTTATTTAACAAGTATCCATCGATGTTGATATAACCTTCATATGGAAGAATACCTCCTAGTAACTTGGCTAAAGTGCTCTTACCTGAAGCATTTTTACCAATAATACAATTAAAGGTATTCGATACAATTTCTAAATTGAAATCTTTAAAAAGAAAGTCTTTGTTGTATCTAAATGACATATTTTTTATTTTGATAACCATCTTTTCCATAAAACTCCCTCGTTACCATTATATATTAAAAGTGCCGAAAAAACAAGTAATTATATTGGAAAACATCGTAAATTTAGCCTCTTGTTAAAACAGTTTATATTATTATGTCAAATACTTTACATATTAAAATAGTACTTATTTAATTAAAATACAAGTTGTGATACAATTATATTAAGAAAATTTTAAAAAAAGAAAGTTGGTTAAAGATGAAAAAAGTAGTTACGAAAGTTATAAAAGTTGATAACGAGACAAAAAAACTTATGAATGAATTTTATAGTGATATGAAAAGAGCGAAGACCCCTCCCTACGCCGTCTTTCAAGCAGATACAGGTGATACCATCGTAACTTTATACGAATCGGGAAAGGTCGTTTTTCAAGGTGTGTCCGCTGACATCGAGGCCGGAATGTGGGGAAGTGTCGGAAAAGATAAGTCCGCTATCGAATATTTTAGCGACCAAAAGATAGAAAAAAAGAATGAAGAAGAAATAACTATTCCATTTGAAATCTCTTCGGTGGGATCGGATGAAGTTGGAACTGGAGATTACTATGGTCCGATAGTTGTGACAGCCTCTTTCGTAGATAAAGAAAATATACCATTTCTTACCGAACTAGGAGTTAGAGATTCAAAGAAAATAAGTGATGAGCAAATTCTAAAAATTGTTCCCAAAATTATTAAAAAGATTCCCTATAAATCAATTATAATTTCAAATAAAGAATATAATGAAAGATATGGAAAAAATATGAATATGAATAAAATGAAGGCCATTCTTCATAATAAAGTTCTATCCGAAATGGTTAAAGATAGTAAGTATGACTACATAGTAATAGATCAATTTGAACCGGAAAGTAGCTACTATAAGCACCTAGGAGAAGTACCCAATCCTCTAAGGGGAATAACTTTTATAACTAAAGCAGAAGATAAATGCCTTTCAGTAGCAGTCTCTTCGCTAATTAGTAGATATATTTTTATTAAAGAGATGGATAAACTCGGTGATAAGTATGGTATTTTTCTTCCTAAAGGGGCAAACTACTACGTCGAAGATATTGGAATTAAATTAGTTCAAAAGTTTGGAATTGGTGTTCTTAAGGATATTGCTAAACTAAATTTTAGTAATACCGATAGAATATTAAAAGAGATTAAAAAGTGATTAATCTCTCTTTTAGTCTTCAACATAACTTCCAATAACCTTAAAAACTTTTTCGATTCCTTTCTTGAGAAGAGTATTTACTTTGATAGATACTTTGCTTGTGCCTCTCGTCAAACCCGAAGTATAATCTTTTTCGGTCGTTACTAAATAGTCTTCTTCACGGACATCTTTACCC
>CANQKK010000077.1 GCA_947624475.1 uncultured Bacilli bacterium | reverse complement strand
TATTTATTCTTATATTCGTTATATAATTTTGTACTAGCCCAAACTAATCCTGCTGCTCCTAATATAGCTATACATAAAGTTGCAACTAATCCTAATATAGATTTTTTTTGTGTTTTTTTCTCTTTTTTTATTTTATTTAAAATAGCTTTATAGTTTTTCTCTTGATTAAAATAATGTTCTTGAGAGTATTTTTTTAATAATTCATTACTATTCATTTTCTTCACCTCTCTTTCCAAAATTTTTCTTAATCTCTTTTATTGTTCTATATAATATTGTTTTTACGCTATTTTCATTCATTTCTAAGTTTTCTGATATCTCTTTTAATGTTACTCCTAATGTATAATGTAAATAAAATATCTTAAATGTAAGAGCTCCTTTTTTATTCAAATATTCCCATATTTTAGATATATTATCTTTTGTTATAAAATCTAATTCTATATTTTCTCCGTGCATCTATATCAATTGTAAATTGCTCATCATCTTTTTCTTGAAATATTGATATTGTTTTTACTTTTGTTTTATTTTGATAATTGACAATTATTTTATTTTTAGCAATTGCATATAAGTATGCCATTTTATCTATTATATTTTTGCCTTTTTCTAACTCTTTAAAGAATTCTAGATATGTATCTTGTATAATATCGTCTATTTCATTTATATCATCACATTTATATACTACAAACTTTAAAAGATTTGTATAAGTTTCGTTATATATTTTTTCAAATAGTTTCATGTTTTTTTGAGTACTCATTGAACCATTACCTCCTTATACTTAATAGATAAAAAAATCATAAAAAAGTTTCAAGTTTTATTAATTTTATTCAATCAAACTACATCTTAAAGTGTATCTATGGTAGCTAGAACGTGAAGATATGTTTATTTATCAATATTTTTAATATTTGTTTAAAGTATCGTTAAATTTTTTATATTTGCTAAATTTATAATTGTATTGTATAGTATAATTGATTATATATAATTATCTGTGGGAAATACTTATACATAAAGGAGAATATTTATGAATAAAGAATTGGTATTACAAGTTATTAACAATTTACCAGATAATGCGACTGAAGAACAGATTTCAGAAGCTTTAATTACAATTTTCAGTGTTATGCAAGGAATTAAAGATTTCGAAAATGGTAAATTTATTTCACAAGAAGAATTATTAGAGGAGATTAAAAAATGGCAATCAATTAGTCTAATTTGACAATAAAAAAAGATACACCTTAAGGTGTATCTTTGGTAGCGAGAGGGAGATTCGAACTCTCGACCTGCCGGGTATGAACCGGATGCTCTAGCCAACTGAGCTACCTCGCCATAACAAATGATATTATAACAGAAAAAATTAAGCTTTTCAATAGTTTTTGCTAAAAAATAAAAAATATTTAAAAATATTTTTTTATTTAATAATGAGTATATAGGAGACTATAATTGGTGTAAAGCTTGTCATAGTTATATAAAAGAAAAGTATGTAGAGTAACGACTACATACTTTTCTTTTATATAATTTACGAGTAGAAATAGCAATATTATTAAGATTAATAATCAAAAGAGCTTCCCAGCGTTGGGAAGCTCTCGCTCGCTTGACAGAACTAGTCGCGAGTTAAGGTTTCATTTACTCTTTGATTTTGGTAATACATAACGCCGACATGCAAATTCCGATGACTCCAATGACCGGTCCGCTCATGAACATAAACAGAATCGCTCCATCGATGACGTTGTTGTTAGAGGCGTATGTATAAAGAAATACAGCCCCTGTACATATCGTCCATAAGATGAAGACAATCAAACCGAGAATCCCAAAAATTCGGCTCAGCGTTCCCTGCAATTTGGCTGCCTTTTTGTATCTTCTGGCATATTCTTTCTCGGAAATTAGCCCGTAGAACGCTGCATCAGAGATATCTTTTATCACCGGTTTGTGATGATACAGAGCTTGGTACGTTTCCATCCGTATTTTTCCTACATCTGAAACCTTATTTTCCATATTTCTACCTCCGTAGTAGTTGTATATTTTCAACAGCATTACAATTATAGCATAAAAAGTTTACATAATCAAATTTTAGAAAAATGATATAAAGATTAAGAGATATTTATATATAAGAACATTTATTGTAATATAACTATAATGTCACTAGCATTAGCTTGATAAAGTTCATTATCATTTTCAACTCCATCTTTCAATTCATTCCAGCCTTCTTCTGCTTCATTTTTAAATTCATAAGCAAAATCAGGAGAAGAATAGTATAAAGGTGTACCGTTAGATCCATATCTTTTACAGATATGCTGTCCAGTTTCTGGAAAATGAAGTCTATATTGATTATCAGAATTTTCATTATCTATAGAATTATTATATATATATCGAGTATAACATATATAATATCCATTTTTAGTATAGCTAATATCTTTAATTTCTACTTTTACATTACTAGAATATCCTATTTTATTATAAATTCTTATAGCAGCTTCATCGCCATTTTCAGTTCTTTCTATGTATTTATTAAACATTTCTTTATCTGCTGAAACAATTCTTCCTTCATTTACGACAAAGCATCCATCACTTATTGCATCTTCTACACTATAGTCTACTGGTAAATCTGATAATGGTACTAAATCTAATTTTGCTTTAGGAATTTCAATTTCTAGTTTTATATTATCTCTTAAAATTGATGTATCTATTATTGCATAGTAGGAAGTCTTTCTCTTACATTATTAATTTTTGCATTTTCATTTTGCTTAAAAACAATATGTGTTATTGTTTTATCTGCCGTTATTTCTGAAATAGATAGATCTTGTTCATAAAACTGTCTAGAGCCATTACTTAGAGCAATTATTAGTGCAGTTTCATTAAAGTCTTCCTTAGTCATATTTGGAACCAAATCTTCTTCGGCTTTATACAAACTATATTCTTCGATATTAGTTATTACTTTATAGTAAAAATTTGTTTCCTGATCATATAACATATTTTCATTTATAAAAAGTGAAGAATTCTTAGTAAAATAAGTATAACCTCTTTCCAAAATTACTTTAGGTTCTTCATTTATTTTTTCTACCTTTTTTACAGAATTATTTTTATATAATTTTGTACTAGCCCAAACTAAGCCTGCTGCTCCTAATATAGCTATACATAAAGTTGCAACTAAATTTAATATAATTCTCTTATTTGAAGTTCTTTCTTCTTTTATCTTTGATAAAATGGATTTATAATTTCTGTTTTGATTATAATAATTTGTTTGAAGATATTCATTTATAGACCATTTATTATTCATAATTTTCACCTCCATCTTCAAATTTTTTTCGGACATCTTTTAAAGTTCTATATAAATTAGTTTTTATTGTAGACTCTTTTAACTCCATACTTTCAGCTATTTCTTTAAATTTCATGTCTAAACCAAAATGCAAATAAAAGATTTTTGCTATAACTATATTTTTATCACTTAAATATTTCCATATTTCTTCAATATTATTTTTATTGATAAAACTTGATTCTAAATCAATTCCAGAATCTATATCTAGAGTATATTCTTCATCGTCTTTTACTTGAAACATTGAGATCAATTTTACTTTTCCGTTAGAATTGTAATTTTTAATTATCTTGTTTTTTGCAATAGTAATTATGTATGCAAACTTATTATCTTCAAAGACCTCTTTTTTTGTTTCTAATATTTTAAATACTTCTAAATAAGTTTCCTGTAATATGTCATCAACATCATTTAAGTTATTGCATTTGCAGATAACAAACTTTAAAACTTCTTTATATGTTTCATTATAAATTTTTTCAAATAATTTTAGGACTTTTCGAGTACTCATTTTTATATCTCCTCCTAATATATACAAGTCAAAAAAATTTAAAAAAGTTTCAGTATTTTAATTATAATATATAATAACTAAAACTTTTTTTGAAAATTTTTACTCTTCTATGTAAAGGAGGTAATTACACTAATGAATGCTCG
>CANQKK010000076.1 GCA_947624475.1 uncultured Bacilli bacterium | reverse complement strand
TAAGTTCTTTGATTAAAATTTCAAAAGCGACCTTATGATTTGGCAAATCTACTTCCTTCTTAATTTTTTCCCCATTAAGTTTAATAGTATAAAAACTATTATCAATACCTATTCTTTCAAATACACCACTAATTAAAACCCTTTCACTAGGCATTTCAAAACCAGTAAACTTAAGTGATGAACTACCAGCATTAACAGCCAAAATAATCATTATAACACCTCTTTCTCTAACCTATATTATAGCAGATTTCTAACTATTTAGAAAACAAAAATAACTTATTTTTAAAATTTTCTTCAAAAATAACTTACTCAAATAAAAAAGTGTTAATTTTATTCAAAAATAACACTTAAAAATTTAATATCATCAAATAATTGTATATAGATTTCCTTGTCTAACTATAATATAAAGTAAATTGTAATTATAAAACTCGTAATTTATATATTTTATTTCCTTTTTCATCAGCAATAAAATTATTTATATGATAAATTTTAACATCTTCAGTTAAAGTAACAATACTTTGATTTATACAATCCATTTCACTGAAGAATTCCATAACATACTTAACATTTGCTATATTTTTAAATTCATATCATTCATAAGTTCAGGAAGAATTTGTAGTTTCCTAGATATTACTCCATCTAAGAAAAAGCCCTCATTAATTTCATCTATATCAAAAGCCGATTCCAATATATCTTTAGCCCTATCACTATACAAAACATAAGTACCATTTTCTAAAATATTAGTAACAAAAAGGCAAACAAACAAATAATTATTACTTTCACTTATCATATTCAAAAGTTTAATATATTCTTCCTTCTTATCCATAATTTCATTTATATTTACCGAAATAATTTGACCAAGACCCACTTTCGAACCACCGATAGTATAATTCTTATAATCTTTATATATAACTTGTTCTTTAGTCATATTCTTAATAGAAGAACCTTCTTTTATCATATTATATCCATACTTCTTATAATTGACTTTCGCTATCTTACTTAATTCTTTTACTGCTTCGATATCATAGGCAGTAGTAGTGGGAGAATTAAGGATCAAAGTATCAGATAGAATACCAGAAAGCATAAGACCGGCCATCTTTCTAGGAATGACAATTCTATTTTCTTTATATAAAAGATAAATAATAGTATTTGTACTACCAACCGGCATATTTCTAAAATTAATTGGCATATTAGTACCAATATTACCAATATTATGATGATCGACAATTTCTAATATATTAGCATTCTCTATTCCGATAGCACTCTGTTCAAAAGAGTTATGATCAACTAAAATAACATTCTTCTTATAATCAAATCCCGCATCAGATAATCTAATTATACCAGTACATTTCTTTCTCTTTGATAGTACTGGATAGTAACTATATCTTGTTCTATTAGCTAATTTAATAAAATCTATTACATTATCATTTTCATTAACACAAAGCATTTTCGTAGTATCGTATATTGTCGTAACATTATTACATAAATTAAATACTTTTGCTGTTTCCAAAGTTGTACGTGAAGTTAAAATAATATTAACTTTCTTTTCTCTAGCACTATTGATTACTTGTTTCTTAATTTCACCATTATCCGTAATTACGATAAGTTTAACTCCCGAGTTTATTGCATATTCAATAATATTACTTCTACTGTCGACTATTAAAATATTATCTTTATTTAAACTGACATCATTTATAAAAGTTGAACTATTAATTAAAGATACCACTAGTGTACCTTCGATGTCTTCATCAAATTTAAGAATCTTCTTACCTCTAATAACTTCACAAATATTATCATATCTAGCATTTACATAACTGTAACCAAAAGAAAATTGATCTTTAGCAATATCTTTCATACTTAAAATTCCCATTAAATTTTTGTCTTTATCTACTACAGGAATTTTACTAATATTCATTTTATTCATCTTAAAATAGGCTTTGTAAATAGAATCATTATAATTAACAGTATAATTTTTTGTATATTGAAGATCACAAATTTTAATATTGACATCATTTAAAAATATTGGCTCTGGAACTTTAAAAAACTGAAGTACATATTTAGATTCTAAATTAATAGAACTAAGTACAGCAGGAGTAGTATCCATACCAAGTTTATTTTTTAAATATGATAAAGTAATCGCCGATGTTACACTATCAGTATCTGGATTTCTATGCCCAAATATATATACCTTTTCCATCTCTTTATCCTCCCTCATATATTCTTTTGTTTACTATTATTCTTTCTATTCACATAAGAAGTATGTAAATACCTCTTAGCACTACTGCCTCCAACCTCTCCTAGAAAACCGTTATATAACATTTTGATATCAGGATTATCGGAAGCACATCTAATTTTCATTTTTTTATCACTTTTATATAGACTCTTCATCCTTTTAATTTTTAGACTATTAGTAGTAACATATTTCCTCGGCTGACCACCCCCGGCAATACATCCTCCTTCACAGGCCATAATCTCTATAAAATCATAATATATCTCTTTATTTTTAATTTTCTCTATTACTTTTCTTGCGTCTCCCGTACCATTTACAACAGCAAGTTTTAAATGGGTACCATTTATCGTAACTTCGGCTTCTTTAACATTAGATAGACCTCTTACTTCATTAAAGTTAAGTAATCTACCCATTGGTCTTCTTTTATACAAAATACGATATACCTCTCTAATTAGCGATTCTGTAACACCCCCGGAAGTACCAAAGATAATACCTCCACCACTTCCTTTACTCATTAGACTATCAAAAGAACTATTTTTTAAATTTTTAAGATTAATTCTTTTTTCCTTTAAAAGCCTAGCGAGTTCTCGCACTGTAATTGCAAGATTAATATCATCAAATTTAAGTATTTCCATTTTCTTTGCTGTACAAGGGACCACTGCTATACTTACTATGTCATCTTTATCGATATTTTTAATCTTACTAAAATAATTTTTAATAATAGCCCCCTGCATCGATATAGGACTTCTGCAAGAAGATAAATTATCTATAAAATCAGGATAAAACATTTCTAAAAATTTAACCCACGAAGGACAACAACTAGAAAACATTGGCATGACACCCTTATTTTCAATTCTCTTAACTAATTCAAAAGCCTCTTCCATAATTGTAAGATCTGCGCCAAAAGTTGTATCAAATACATAGTCCGCCCCTATTTTTTTAATAGCAGTTACCACTTTTCCCTCGACATTTATACCAGGTCTAATTCCAAATTCTTCTCCTAAAGAAACACGTACAGCAGGAGCTATTTGAAATACTACTGTTTTACCACTTTTTAACAATTCTTTTAATTTATCAGTCTCATCTTTTTCCGATAAACATTTATTAGGACAAGCAATAGTACAACTACCACAATTAATACACGCATATTCTTCATTAGTATAACCATATACTCCAACATTAAACTTGCATGTATTTTTACATATTCCGCATTCGTCGCATTTTGTCTTATCAAAGACAATTGATGGATTATCTTGGCTTATATTAACTCTTTTATCACTAACACTAACCATAACTCACTTTTTCCTATCTTACAACAATATTATAGCATACGGCAGACGTTGTCCGCAACCTAATCATTAAAAAATACCAAGAAAATCTTAGAATTTTTTTACAAGACACATTGCTTTCAATTTGCTAAATAAGTTATAATAAATTTCAAAAAAAACAAATCTGAGCCTCGGTAGTTAAACTCTACTCCCGTGCTATCAAAAGAAAATTAGGTGTGTTTTATATTGAACATTATAGATTGGAAAAGAGAAAAAAATAAGGAAGCTTAAGACAGTTAAAATATAATATATTCTTTAAAAATTAAATAAATAAAAGTCACGGTAGTCAAAAAAAGACTAAAATGTTACCTTAGGGATATTGTACCAAATTTCTGACGAAAAGTCGTTACAGTTCAGACTAATAACCTAAAAATCAGGTAGAATTTTTTTATTCTATCTGTTTTTATATTAATATTGGATT
>CANQKK010000075.1 GCA_947624475.1 uncultured Bacilli bacterium | reverse complement strand
GATTCAAGATTTGAAGGAATGTGTATGTTTGTCAATATTGATGACTCTTATGAAATTTGTATCAATAAAGGTGGACAGGGATACGAATGGTTAAAAGGGGATGCTATGAATGAATTTAAGCCGGTAATTTCCAAATATCCTAATAGTTATGTCCTTATAAATATTGGTGTAAATGGGTTATCTAATTCTAATTATGCTGATTATGCTAAAAAAATTGCTACATTTTATAATAAACTAGCTAAAGATTATCCTAAGGCACAAATAGTGGCTGTCTCAGTTATGCCAGTAGAATACGAAAAACTTTCCGCCTCTCAAAAAAAATTTTTATCAAATGAAGCTGTCATAAACTTTAATAAAGAGTTAAAGAAAGATATTAGTAGTGATGTTTTTTATTGTGATATTTATTCGGCGATATATGGAAAAGTTACGACAGGTGATGGATTACATTTTAATAGTTACGAGCTTATTCATGATGAATTAAAAAAATGTGTCAATTGGAAATAATTTAGATAGAGTCTAATCTCTGTCTTTTCTGTTTTTGAAAAATAATTGACTTCTATTTTTGAAAATGTTATACTTGATATGGTAGAAAAGTGGGGGTATGAAAGAAGAAAAAAGGGAAGAAGTTGTACTTTGAAACGACCGAAAACTTTAGAAAAATGATACTTCGGGAGGAAGAAAATGGACAAATATGATTATGTGACTGCGACTATTGAAGAAGAGCAAAATAGATTAGAAAAAATACTTTTATATCTTAGATTGGATAATAATAGTGATATTGATACTTTGAATTATTATGTGGAAAGATATAATAATGTCTTAAGATATTTAGGGGCTAAAAATAGATATTTAACTGTTTTAGATAAAATTAAAGAAAGTAAATCTAAACTGGAATATTTATTAGTTCAAAGGGAAGAATATGCTGTCGATAATATTTTACTTGAAGATACTCTTTTGAATAATTTTAATGAAGATACAGAAGATAAATATAAAAATATTTTATATGAAGATATAAAAGATTTAGATAGTGAAGTAAGAGATATTTTATATTTATTAGTAGAAAAAGAGAGTAACTACTTTGATTTAGTTGCTAAAAGAGAAAAACTTAAGAAAATAGTTAATAAAGATAAATTTCCTAAGACTTATGATACTATTATGAGTCAAGAAGTATTAATAGATGAACAGAAAAGTATTTTAGATGATATTTATATAGTGGAAAATAATATTAAAAATGAAGAATCTAAACTTAGAGCATTAGAAAATATGGTAATGACTGATGGGATATTAAAATTATTATATGAATTTTGGATTATTTCGAGTTATGACCCTAAGAGAGTTGATAAAACTAAATTATTTACCTGCAATAACAATTTGGTTTATATAAAAAATATCGATGAAAAAAATTATGTTGAAAATGAATAATTAAGGTTGAATTTAAGTTTATAATTTGATACAATTGTAAAAAGTGGAGGTAATAAAAAAATGGAAGAAAAAAGTTCTGGTTTAATGTATGCTATTTTTGGTGTTGCAACTCTTATCGTGTCAATAATTGGAACATCTTTTGCTTATTTTAGTGCTTCGGTTAGTTCGAAAAATAATGAAATTTTAGGAGAGATTGATGATTTATCTAATGCTCTTTCTCTTACTGTCGAAAGAGTAGTATTTCCATCATCTGATGGAAATATTAGTGATGGTTTAGTACCCGCAGATGTTACTGCTAGTGTAGAGGGAGTTAACTCAGCTATATCAAAAAATTGTATTGATGGTGGTTTTACGGGATGTCATCTATATAAGATAACTGCTAGTTCAACACGAAATATTCAAACGGTAAGTATAAGATTATCATCACTTACAGTTACCGCTAAAGATGATGATGTTTGGAAGTATGTAATATGGAAAGGGGTAAGTGGTGAAGAGTATACAGCAACTACTTTAGTTAATGATGGTGGAACATCTTTTGCTGAATATGCTTCTTTATATTCAGTTCCTTCTGGTGATACTCCTACTGGATTTGATATGAATAAGGGAGCACCTCTTAATGCTGGAGAAGAGGTCTACTATTACATGCTCGTCTACTTAGAAAATAAGAAAGATACACAGCAAAATCCAGATAACAAGGAAGATATTAATAATGCTATAGGTACATATAATGGAGCAGTAGAAATGGATGCTATGAATGGAAGAGTATCTTCAACTTTTAAGAACAAAGGGTAATATTATTTACTCTTTTTTTAATGTACTTTAAAAAATATTGAATTACAAAAAAGGGTATTGAAATATTTGGGGAAAATTGTTATAATGAATTTAGAAAATAAGTAAGAGAGATAGTATTTATATGAATAATAAAAAAGTTAGATAAAACTAACTAAGATAATTGGAATTTTTTAGTAATCTTTTTTACATAATAGATAGTGAGGGTGATAATAATGAAAGAGTATGTAAGAAAAAATTTAAAATTTATATCGATTATGACGGTATTAGTTATTCTAAATGTAGTAGGTATTACTTATTCATTTAGAGTTAAAGATGCAAGTATTGGATTAAATATTGGTACATCAAATATTGATGTTGATTTTGCATACTCTGATAATGATTCAGGTAATACTATTACTAGTAGTGGTATGATGCTTCCTATTAGTGATGATAAAGTTACAGGACCAGAAGTAACAGATTCTAGAGTAGTAAAAGCAACATTTAATGTAAAAGGTAAAGAAACTAATCCCAAGAATACTATCTATGATATATCTTTAAGAAATATTAAGATGCCATGTGAACTTAGAACAAAAGAATTAAAATGGAGATTATATAAAAATGGTGAAGAAGAAGCAATATCAGAAGGTAATTTCTCACCAGCCTTTGATACAATGGCTGGTGATAGATTAGTACTTACTAATACTCAAGAAGATTTAACAACAGAATCAAAGTCGTATACTCTCTTAATATGGATAAGTGAATCATGTACAGAAGATGATTTATCTCTCTGTGATTCTTCTAAAGATCAAAGTAAATATCTTAATCAAGAATTTTCTGGTGATATTAAGATAGAACTAGCAACTAAAAATAAAAAGACTTTAACAAGAGTAACAGGAGATGAAAATTCTTGTACTTATACAGATACAGAAGTTCCTGTATGTAATGATAATATTACATATGATGGAGCAGAAAAAACTCTTGCTAATACTAATAATAATACTGCCTATACACTTATTAATAATAAAGGTATCAATGCTGGAAGTTATGAAGTAACTGCTAGATTAAATAATGGATATAAATGGAAGAGTGATGCTTCAACTAGTGATAAAGTAATTAAGTGTGATATCGATAAGAAAAATATAACTATTACTACCAAAGATCAGACTATTACTTATGGAGATACGATATCAAATACTACATCTAATGTAGAAGTAAAAGATTTAGCAACTACAGATGAAATATCTTCATTAACACTAAACTCTAATATAGTAGATGTTGGAGAAGGAAATATAAGTTTAGGTTCTATCAAGATAACTAACAAAGATGGTGATGAAGATGTAACAAATAATTATACGATAAATAGAAATAATACTGGTACAATAACAATTAATTGTCTAAGTGATGCCGAAGAACCAAAACATGAAGATAAAAATTACTCAGGAAAAGAAGTAACTGGGGTAACAGGAGGAAAAAATATAGTCTTATCTGGAGATACTAAAGGAAGATTACCAGGAGAATATACAGCAAGTGCTACACCTAGTAAAAATCATTGTTGGTCTGATAAGACAAGTGAAAAGAAAGAATATAAATGGAAAATTATTAAGACAGAAAGTGAATTAACTGTAACACCAAATAGTTTGGAAATAGATTTAGATAATAATAAAACAGGAACAATTAATTATACATATAACGGTGATGGAAAGGTAACATGTAGTAGTGAACAGCAAGAGATAGCAACATGTAGTGTAAACAGGGAAACTAAAACTATAACAGTAACAGGAGAAAAAGCAGGTAATACAACTATTACAGTAAGTGCAAGTAAAGGAGCAACAAGTAATGATATAAGTGAAGAAGTAAGTGTAAAAGTAACAAAGAAATATAA
>CANQKK010000074.1 GCA_947624475.1 uncultured Bacilli bacterium | reverse complement strand
TTCAGTGTCTACTTTTAACGTTTTTCTACCGCTATATGAAGCCTCTTATCGAAGAGGGCCATTTGTATATTGCTATGCCACCACTTTATAAAGTAAGTTTTTCTGGTAAACACATCTACGCATGGTCGAATGAGGAACTTCGTGAAGAGACTAAAAACCGAAGTAATTACCGCGTTCAAAGATATAAAGGACTAGGTGAGATGAATGCTAGTCAGTTATGGGAGACGACGATGGACCCATCACAGCGAAAACTAATAAAGGTGAATATAACCGATGCTGCTCTAGCTGAAAAGAGAGTTTCGGTTCTCATGGGAGATGCCGTCGAACCTCGTAAGAATTGGATCGAAGAAAACGTTATCTTCTCACTCGAAGATGATTATAAGATAAGTTGAGGGAGGATTAAATGAAAAAAAGATTAATTGGCGGAACTATCGTCGTTCTCGCTCTCGTAATATCGCTCTTATTTGGCGAAAAAATATTTGCTACTGCTGTTTCACTGGTGGCTCTTATCGGATTAAAAGAGTTAATCGACATCAAATACAAAAATCGTAAAATTGATTTTATCAAAGTATTTTCTGGGATTTTTCTCGTTCTTCTTCTTTTCAATAATTTAATTATCAAAGCAAGCGATAGTGCCCTCTTAACCGTTCCTATTTTAGGACTCATAATTCCAATTGTCTTCTATGACAATAAAGAGAAATATAATATCGAAGACGCTATGTATTTTGTTGGAATCGTCTTCTTCTTAGCACTATCTTTCGGTTCGATAATTAACTTGAGAGAAGAGAGTATCTATAAATGTATTTATATATTTATAATTTCCTTTATTACTGATACATATGCTTTTATAGGTGGCTCTCTAATAGGTAGAAAACATTTTACCGATATATCTCCAAAGAAGACTATCGAAGGATGTATGATTGGAATTATTATGGGAACATTTATTGGAAGTATATATTATATGACTTTTATTACTAATCTAAATGCCTTTAGAGTTGTTATCCTATCACTTATTCTAACTATCTTAAGTGAAGTAGGAGATTTAGTATTCAGTAGTATTAAAAGATATTTTGGTAAGAAAGACTATTCCAATTTAATACCAGGTCATGGTGGAATATTAGATAGATTTGATAGTGTTATTTTCGTATCACTTGGAATGGCACTTTTAGTAAATATATTATAGTTTAGGAGGAATTATATATGGCAATAATATGGTTTATATTAATATTGGGGGCAATAATTTTAATTCATGAATGTGGACATTTCCTTTTTGCAAAACTATTTAAAGTCTACGTTTATGAGTTTTCGATCGGTATGGGACCAAAGATATTACATTTTAAAAAGAAAAAAGGTGAGACAGAATACTGTGTAAGGCTCATACCAATAGGTGGTTTTGTCTCACTAGCAGGAGAAGATGCCGATGATAATTCGAAGATACCAAATGATCGAAAATTATTTTCTAAACCCGTTTGGCAGAGATTTATCATTATGGTAGCAGGAGCAACTTTTAACTTCTTATTTGCTTTTGTCCTACTCTTTGTAATGGCTCTAATATATGGTTCGGTATCGACTAAACCCGTCGTCGCAGATGTAAGTGAAGAGTATCCAGCTTATAATGCCGGTATCAAAGAGGGAGATACCATCGTATCTATAGATAAACAAAAGATATCTAGTTGGAGTGAAGTACAACTCTATATTCAAACTAGCGAAGGAAAAGAAATTACTATTCTCTTAAAAGATAAAAATGATAAAGAAAGAGAAGTAAAACTAGTACCAAAGACTATTGAAGATAAAAATGGTGAAAAGAGTTATGTCGTCGGTATCAATGTCGATAGAACAGTAAGAAAAGGTTTTGCAAACTCATTATCTTATGCTTGTGAAACTACAGTAAGTTTATATAAGTTAATGTTAACTACCATAAAAGAATTATTTACTGGTGGTGTTTCTGTAAAAGATTTATCTGGACCAGTAGGAATTTATACGATCGTGGATAGTCAATCTAAGCAAGGATTCCAAAGTATCATGTACTTAACTGCTTATCTATCTATGAATATTGGAGTAATTAATTTATTACCATTCCCAGCCTTTGATGGAGGAAGAGTATTATTCTTAATTATCGAAAAGATAAGAAGAAAACCAGTTCCTGCGAAAGCAGAGGCTATCGTAAATGGAATAGGATTTATTTTATTAATGCTTCTTATGGTCTATGTAACCTTTAATGATATTTTAAGATTAATATAAATATTATTATATTATCCTTACGTGCCTATAGTCACTCCAGATTTTTTGAAGCCTTTAGGTCTTCAAAAAGAATTTAGAGCCTAGAGGTCTCTAAATTTAAGTGTTTTTTTCCTCTTGCATAATTATAGGAAGTCTGCTATAATAAGAATGTAAGAAAAATATAGAAAAGAGGTGACCCTTCCATGAAAAAAATAGATAAAGTTTTTGTTAACAATATGTTAATGGGGGGGGGGGCTTGAGTTCTATATATTAATAAATAATATAAGTAAAAAAGACTATGAATTAATATCTAGTATAAATACTAGAGTTTTTTCATAGTCTTTTTTTACTTTATCTAAAGAAAGGAAGAAAAGATTATGAGAGAATATGTAAGAAAAAATACTAAATTTATTATAATAATGGGAGTATTAATTATTCTAAATATTATTGGTATTACTTATGCTATTAGAGTAAAAGAAGCAAGTACTAATCTAAATGTTAGTACATCAAATATCGATGTTGAATTAACATACGATAATGGAGAGAGTGGTAGTACTATTACTAGTACTGATAAGATGCTTCCTATTGATGACGATAAAGTTACAGGCCCAAATGTAACAGATGAAAGAGTAGTAAAGGCAACATTTAAAGTAACAGGAAGTAATAGTAATCCCAAGAATACTATCTATGATATAGCACTTAGAGATATAGATATGCCATGTGTTCTTAAAACTACTGATTTAAAATGGAAATTATATAAAGAAGAACAAGAATTATCAAGTGGTAGTTTCTCACCAACATTTGATACAATGGCTGATAATAGATTAGTATTAACAAATACCCAAGAAGATTTAACTTCTGATACTACTACTAAATATACTCTCTTAATATGGATAAGTGAATCATGCACAGGAGACTTATCTGAATGTGATTCTTCTAAAGACCAAAGTAAGTATCTTAATCAAACATTCTCTGGTGATATTAAGTTAGAACTAGCAACTAAGGGTAAGAAAGATTTAGAGAGAGTAACAGGAGATGCAGACTCTTGTACATATACAGAGACAGAAGTTCCTGTATGTAATGATAATATTACATATGATGGAACGGAAAAGACTCTTGCTAAAGAAAAAGAAGATTCATATACACTTATTAGTAATATAGGTATCAATGCTGGAAATTATGAGGTAACTGCTAAATTAAATAATGGATATAAATGGAAGAAAGATAACTCAACAAGTGATAAAACAATTAAGTGTAATATCGATAAGAAAAATATAACAATTACTACCAAAGATCAGACTATTACTTATGGAGAAAAGTTATCTAATAATACAAGTAATGTAAAAGTAGAAGATTTAGCAAGTACAGATAGTTTATCTTCAGTAACGCTAAGTTCTAATATAGTAGATGTTGGAACAGGAAAAATAAGTGTAGGTTCTATTAAAATAACTAATACTGGTGGTGAAGATGTAACAAGTAACTATAATATAAATAAAAAAGATACTGGTATAATAACAATAGAATGTTTAAGTGATGCCGAAGAACCAACAAATAAATATAATGTTCCTTACTCAGGAAAAGAAGTAACAGGAGTATCAGGAGGAAGTAATATAGTCTTATCAGGAGATACTAAAGGAAGATTACCAGGAGAATATACAGCAAGTGCTATACCTAGTAAAAATCATTGTTGGGAAGATAAAACAAATGGTAAAAAAGATTATACTTGGAATATAACAAAGAATGATAGCACATTAGAAGTAAAACCTAGTAGCATAGAAATAGAAAAAGATAATACAGGAACAATTACTTATACATATAAAGGTGATGGCAAGGTAACTTGTACTGGTGCACAGCAAGA
>CANQKK010000073.1 GCA_947624475.1 uncultured Bacilli bacterium | reverse complement strand
GAATAATTATTTTCTTTAAATATTTTATCGATATTATCTTCAATAGTAGAAATGTTTTCTTTAATTAGAGTTCTTGCTTTTTCGATATCTTCTTCATCTTTTAATATTTGATAAGTATTATTTTCGAGATAAGTTTTGACTTTTTGTTTCATACTTTGATCGAGAGGAGAATTGCTGTTTGGAATTACCCTAAGTCTTATCGCCGTACTTGGAATAACTATTTCTTTTGCCTTTGTCTCATTATATATCAAAAACATTATTAGTAATGCTAGTGTAATGACGATTATTTTCTTCATAGAAAAATATCACCCTTTCTAGATAGATTATGGGTGATATTTTTGTATTTTATTCTTATTTTTGAACTTTAATTATCAAACTATAGTCGCTATCTCCATCAACTTCCTCTAATGTTACCTTGTATCCTGCCGTTTTTATGTCTTCGACAGTGTCTTTGGCTAATCTTATAGCGGTCGCCAACTTAATCTTCGATAAATTGTTTTGCGGGCTAACTGGATTATTATTTTGGATATTTACGTCTATGCTTGGTAAATCAAAATTATTCATATTATTGACATCACTTTCTGGTACTACTTTATCTTCAGTTCTTAATTTATCTAAAAGATCGGTATTATTAGTTAATTCTGGAGAATTTGGTGTTTCTTCAAGAGAAGGTGACTCCGTAGAAGTAGATATTTCCTCATCATTTAAATTACTTATATTTACAAAGTCAACGTTTTCGGTCTGGGTATAAACATTAGGATTTTTGTTAGGTTTTTTGTTTTTCTTGTCATCAAGTGAATTATTTTCTTTAGCCATTGGCACTGGATTATCAATAGGTAATTCGTTTTTTTCCTCTGAATTATCTATATCAATCATTTCAAGAGAAGGTTCTTTCTCGGTATTGGCTGGCTCAGCAGAAAAATTTTCAATGTTCTCTGGAGAGATAGGCGCAGGTATCTCCTGATTTGGAAGACCTAACATACTTTTAATATAATTATCAGTATCCCTCACATTCATTCTTTCATTGATAATCTTATTTAATACCTCTTTTTGTTTATCTTCATCTTTAATTTGTAGAAGGCATCTGGCATGTCTTTCGGAAATTAAATTGTTCATTAGAGCAACTTGAACTTCGTTAGTTAGGGTTAAAAGACGCATCTTGTTAGCAATCGTCGATTGTCCCTTACCCATTCTTTTTGCTAACGTTTCCTGAGTTAATCCTCCTAATTCTAAAACTTTTTGATAAGATTTTGCCTCTTCGATAGCGGATAAGTCTTTTCTTTGAATATTTTCAATTAGAGCAACTTCGGCGCTAGTTTGATCATCCATAGAACCAACGATGGCTGGTACTTCAGTGAGACCCGCTAGAGTGGCTGCTTTATATCTTCGTTCACCGGCAATTATTTCATATTTGCTACCTAAATCTCTTAATATTAAAGGTTGAATTATGCCATGTTCTTTGATAGAATTTGCTAATTCGTTTAATGCTTCTTCATCAAAAGTTAGTCGTGGCTGAAATCTATTTGGGATGATATCCGATACTCTAACCATGACAATTTCTTTATTCATATGCATAGTTTTTACCTCTTTTCTTCTTTTTGCTATTCTATTAATAGAATACTATATTTTTTTCTTTTTTACAAGATATTTTACAAAATTATTTTATTTCCCTCTTGATAATATCGGAATACTTGCGAGGATATTTAGGATTCGTCGATTTTTGTTTTTTGTAACTTATAATTGTTCTTAAACTATTTTCTTTTGGCAGTGTAAAAATAATTTTTTTCTCTTCGATAATATCTAATTTTTGATAATATTTCTCAATATTTTGAATTTCGTTATCAATGTTAGACTTCATAGCAATAAATAGTCCTTGTACTTTGACAAGAGGTATTCCATACTCGAGCAAATGTTTTAATGGTGCTACTGCTCTTGCAGTTACAATATCAAAAACTTCTCTTTTTATTTTGGCATAGTCCTCTACTCTAGTATTTATTACACTGACATTAGTTAATGATAGGGTTTCTTTGACAAGATTTAAAAATTTACATTTTTTGCTATTTGATTCAATTAATGTCACATTAATATTTGGAAAACAAATTGCTATGACAAGGCCTGGAAAACCTGCTCCTGACCCTATGTCACATAAGCTTTTACCACTGCTTAGACTAACTACTTCGGTTAGTGTCAAACTATCGTAGAAATGTTTTAGATAGACGTCTTCCTTTTTGATAATTCTAGTTAAATTATATTTTTGATTTTCTTGCGTTAGTATTTGATGGTATTTTTCTAGTTTATTTATTGCATTTTCATCTAACTTTATATTTATTTTAGATAGTTCTTTTAAAAATTCTTCTCTATTCATTATAAAACTTCCTTAAGTATATTAACAATATCGATATGTCAGATGGATTTACACCACTTATTCTAAGTGCTTGACCAATGTTTAGGGGCCTTACTTCTTTTAGTTTTTGTCTTGCTTCACTAGCCAGATTCGGTACTTTATCATAATCTAAATCGTTTGGAATTTGTTTAGATTCGTTTTTAAGCATCTTTTCGGCTTCTCTTTCGACTTTTTTAATATACCCTTCATATTTGATTTGAATTTCGACTTCTTCAATTACTTCATCTGAATAATTTAAATTTAAATTTAAGGATTTTATAATATTTTCAAGATTAGTAGCAGGATTTTTTAAATAATCATAGACCGATGTAGTTATTCTTTTCTTTTCATTATCGACTGTTATCTTAATATTTTTTAATTCTTCTTTAAGAGCAATAATTTCTTCTTTTTTCTTAATAAATTTACTATATTTTTCTTCACTTATAAGTCCTACTTGATAGCCATAATCTCGAAGACGAAGGTCAGAGTTATCATGTCTTAGAAGAAGGCGATACTCCGCTCTCGAAGTTAGCATACGATAAGGTTCTTTTGTTCCTTTAGTTACTAAGTCATCAATTAATACTCCAATATAGGCTTCATTTCTCTTGAGTATTAAAGGACTTTTTTTCTCTAATTTTAATGAGGCGTTGATACCGGCGATTAATCCTTGACAAGCGGCTTCTTCATAACCGCTAGTTCCATTTATTTGTCCAGCAGTAAATAAATTTATCAATATTTTGGTCTCGAGACTAGGATTTATTTGAGTTGGATAGATAGCATCATATTCGATAGCATAGGCATATTTTAATATCTTAGCTTTTTCTAATCCTGGAAGACTGTGGACCATTTTTTCTTGAATTTCTCTTGGCATGCTTGTAGAAAATCCTTGAATATAAATGTCATCGTAATATCTACTTTCTGGTTCAAGGAAAAGCTGATGTCTTTCTTTGTCACTGAACCTTGTTATTTTATCTTCAATCGATGGGCAATATCTAGGCCCTACTCCTGTTATGTCATCTAACGCTCCATACATACTAGATTTATTTAAATTATTGGTAATTATTTTTTTTGTTTCGGAAGTTGTATATATTAAGTAACAAGGTTCTTGTTTGGCAAGATCATAGACTGGCTTGTTGGTATGAGAAAAGGTATAGTATTTACTGTCTCCATCTTCTCTAGTGGCTTTAGAAAAATCAATAGAATCTCTTGCAATACGAGGTGGAGTTCCTGTTTTTAATCTTAGAATATCAAAGCCATATTTTTTTAGATTATCAGATAGATGGAGAGATGGTTTTTCATCGTGAGGACCACTTCTAGTTCTACTACTACCTACCAGAATGTCAGATTTTAAGTATGTTCCTGTCGTTAAAATAACGATATTACTTGTGATATTCTCACCCGTATCTAAAATTACTCCGTAGACAGTTTTATCTTTGACAATTAAATTTTCGACCATACCTTCCTTTATGCTTAGATTTTTTTCTTGCCTTAAAACTTTTAACATTTCTCTAGGATAAGTTACTTTGTCGGCTTGGGCGCGAAGAGACTTTACCGCAGGCCCTTTGGCGTAGTTTAACATTTTCATTTGAATAAGAGTCTTGTCAGCAACCTCACCCATGACTCCTCCTAGGGCATCAATTTCTCTTACAATAATACCTTTGGCTGACCCTCCAATTGAAGGGTTACATGGCATAGTGGCAATATTATTTATATTTCCGGTAATTAGTAATGTCTTATGTCCTTTACGAGAAGAAGCAACTGC
>CANQKK010000072.1 GCA_947624475.1 uncultured Bacilli bacterium | reverse complement strand
TCTTTACTACGATAAAAAGTATTATATGCCTTTCCTCCTATATAACTCTTTCCATGAGAAAAATCAAACCAAATTCCATTAGGAAAAAATATTTTCTTCATAACCCTATTAATTATCGGATTCCCTGGAGTAGTAATTGGAGCCACAAAAAAATTTCTCCCAAAAAAATACTGATTACTATACTGTGGTTCATCATAAATTTTAGGATAGTCATAATAAAAAGGTTTTACAATCGCATGTCCTGTCTTATGATAATTATAACTTTCCGAATACAAGTAAGGTATCAATTTATATCTTAAATTTATATACAAAGTAACATATTTTAAAATAATAGAATTCCATTTCCAAGGCTCTCTCTTATAATATTCACCACCATCACTAGCAAGAATAAATATCGGTGAAAAACAAGCAAACTGAACATATCTTAAATACAACTCTTCATCCTCAATTCCCCCTTCATAACCACCAATCGGATGAGCAATAAAAGATATTCCCATATTATACCCCTGTAAATTATATCTTGGTAAAAGATTAAGCGTCGACCAACTAACCTTAGTTTTACCACTAAAAACTATTGGATATCTATGCGAAGCAATACCACTATTACGAGATAAAATAATACCTCTTCTATTCCTTATTTCATCTAATCCCAAATGATAATGATTAAATTTCCACAAACCAATCCTATCATTTGGATTATTATAATCAATACTAAAAAGAGATACCCCCATATTCATCAAATTACTTATAAATAAATTAAAATAAATATTTAGTTTATCATTAGATAAAGGAACAAAATTAAGTTTATCACCATTAAAAAATCTACTTATAAGATTATATTCCCCACTATTTCTTACAATATCTTTAGTAGGATTAATAGTAACCCCAAGTCTTATATTATTACTATAAAGAAAAGAACTAACTCCTCTCAAATTAATAATAGGACTATAATTATTAATATTATCATGCCAATAATCCCCTAACAAAAACACAGATAGTGGTATATTATTTTCATTAAACTTAGTAACAATATTAACAATATCATCAGGAGTATATTTATCATTTTTATACCACCAAAGACCAAGAGCATATCTTGGTATCAAATTAGGATAACCAGTAAGCGTAAAATAATCCGCAAGAAGTCCCTCATAATCATTATTATATAAAAACAAATACAAGTCCTTAACCCCATTCTTTCGCGGAACAAAACTATCATTACTATCCAAAACAAGTGATTTACTATCATCTAAAACACAAAAACCATCTAACGAAAAAAGACCCTTATCTAATACAATCTTATCCTTAATACTATCGATAGAAAAATTAATTGCTCGCAAATTTTTAACCTCAGGATTATTAACTTGCCACTCCTTTTCCGTACCATTAATTCTAGCCTTAATATTAATTCCAATACCACCAGATTTAAAGTCCTTATCCTTAACATAAGTAAGAGTAAATACACCAGTATTTATCTGAATTAACGTCTCACTTTCCGTAAATTCGTAACCACACTTAGGAAATGCTCTATTTATGACAAGAGAAGTTGGCCTATCTTCAAATACCCCATCTTCAGCATATTCTAGTCTTATAAGTCTAGGAGTTAATACCGTAAAACGATACTTTTTACCAACAATATAAGACTGAGGATCACTTACTAAATTATCTCTACTATCAATATAATAATTAGATACATTCATAAATAAAGTTCACCTCCTCTTTTATTCTTCTTTTACCCTTTTTTATAACTTAATAACTATTGCAATTCTACCATAGTTGCTTCACATCTGACACTAATATCTAACTCTTCCTCACTAACATCAGTATTTATGTCCATAGTATCATCTAACCAAATATATATCGTATAAGTAGTCTTAGTATTATTAAGATCAATATTCTTTCCAATTAACAAACCCTTTTCATAATCACCAGTTAGGTCACTCAAAGATCCCTCAATAACTTCATCATCTTTATCACTTACTAGTTTATACTTAAGAGCCTTCTCATTTTTTAAATTTGAACCAATTTTCGTAACCTCTAAATATATCTGTCCATAAATATGATCGTAAGTATCATCTTTCTTCCAAAACTCGACACTGACACTCTTTCCCGATGTATACTCCTCTCCTGGATCTAACGTACCGGAAGTAAGATCATTACCCTTCTCATAAGTTATATAATAATCAAGTCCTTCTGTAATAGTTCCAACACTTAAATCTTTAAACAAAACATTCTTATAATAAGCATAAGTAATTCCCACTACCAAAAAGCAAAACAAAATAACTCCTACTACTATTAAAATATCTCTTTTATTCTTCATAAACTCCTCCTCTATTTACTATAATTAATAATACCATAATACCCCTAAAAATTCAAGTTATCGTCCATTATTTTACAAACTTAAAGTTACAGTACAGTCAAGAAATAGACAAATAAATCTATCTTTCACTTTTATTATATAACTTTTTTAAGAAAAATTTAAGACTTAAAACTTATTTATATTTGATCATTTTTCCTACTAAGTCATCTAATTCAGAAATTGCATATAGATCATTTTTTAATAATAATTTGATATTATTGTTAATGTAAAGGAGGATTGAAAAATATGTATGATGAAGAAAAGAGAAAGGGATCAGGCACATTTTATGCTGTTATAGGTGTTGCTACTTTAGTAGTTGCTATTATTGGTGCTACATTTGCTTACTTTAGTGCGAGTAAAACAGAAGCTGATGTTATTACAGGTCAAACTAATAATGTACAATCAAATTTAACATTAACAGTAGATAGAGTAAAGTTTGAGGGAACTACTGCAGAAAGTGATGATTTAGTACCAGCTAATTTTGGTCAAGAGCCTAATGCTATTACTACGACTGAAGTCAATAGAGCATTAAGTGCAAAATGTGAAGAAGGAGGCTTTACAGGATGTCATATATGGAAAATAACAGCAAAGTCAACACAAAAATTAGATAAAGCCAGTATATACTTAGATTTAAAAGTAGGAGAAGAGCAAGCAAAAGAAGATACTGACTGGAGTTATGCAGTATTCAAAAGTAGTAATGAAACAACAAGTAATGGTGAAGAACATACTGTTAAAGCCACTGAACTAAGTGCATCTTCAGTGGAAGAACAGGGATCTTTTAATAACATATCTGGTTCAGGAACAGATATTCATCAAACAGCTGGTATTTCTAAAAATCAAGATGTAACATACTATGTAATGATCTATTTAAAAGATAATGATGATCAAACTGAAGAATATACTAGTGAAGGTAAAAATAACTATACAGGATCAGTAACATTGCAGGCAGCAGGCACAGGTCAAGTAAAAGCATCATTTACAGCAGAATAAAAATTGTTTATAAAAATATAGTAATTAGTCGTTACTATATTTTTTTTGTTATCAGATTTTAAATATATCGAAATATGATATATAATATAGATAATTATTTTTTTATTATTGTTCTATTGCCCTTATTAAGTAAGGGCAATAGAGAGGAGTAATAAATGAAAAAAGATTCATCAAGTAGAAAAGAGCAAAAGTGGTATTATTGTTTTTATCAAAAAAATGTTAGTAAGGTAGTTGAAAAAAATATTGACAGAAAAGGAGCATATACGTTAAATCAGATTTTAGACTTATGGACTGAAGAAGAACTAAAACCTAGTAGTTTAAGTAATGGAACAGTTATGGCTTATATAGCAGCAATTAATAGAATTAAAAAGCATCCTATTGGAACAAAGAAAATCAAAAATATAACTTCTGAACATTTACAAGAATTTCTAGATTTTATGTCTTTTGGTGGAATAAATAGTGATGGTAGTATTTCTAAACCACTTAGTAAAGGGTATATATTACAATTTTTAGCAGTTTTAAATCAAGTCTTTTGCTATGCTGTTTTTCCTAAGAAAATAATTACACTTAATCCTATGCAATATGTAAAATTAAGAAAAAAAAGAGAGGAAGTAGATTTATTTTTAGAAAATTCAAAGGATAATTTAACACACAAAATTATAACTCATAATCAATATTTACAATTAACTAATTATCTTCAAGAAAAGAAAAGTTTTGCATTATTACCAGTTCAAATTGCCTATTACACTGGATTAAGAATTGGAGAAGTATGTGGATTAACATGGCAGGATATTAATTTAAAAGAAAAATATTTAATTGTAAGAGGAAG
>CANQKK010000071.1 GCA_947624475.1 uncultured Bacilli bacterium | reverse complement strand
AAAACATTGATATTTGTAAACAATTTAACCACAGTCAGCAGGATAAACGCATGAAATTTCAAATCATGTGTTTTTCTTTAGCAATAAAGCAATATCTTTAGTATTAAGAAGTTTTAAAATTTTTTCAATTTCGTTTTCAAAATCTAACGATAATAAAAATCTAATTTTGTTTAAACTCATATTGTAATATGTTTGTACAAACTTTAACACTGCCAAACATTTTCTTTATTTCCTCCAATTTTTTACACCCCCACAGTCAAGTATTCATTTCCACTTGCAGAAATTTGCCCATTTAAACTCTCATAATCTTCTTTAATTCTCTTTGCATCACTCATTCTACACGATGTCAAAAATAAAGAAAAGAATAATATTAATAAAAATTTTTTCATCATAAAAGCATCTCCACCAACATTATAACAAATTTTATAACCAAAAGAAAGAGAAGAAAATTAACCTTTTCTTCCCTTTAAGTAACTATTTAATTTGATGTAAGTAATATTTTGTACCATCTCATCCAATATATCTTCCACTAACACATACCCATTCATAATTGTCCTCCTTTTTATTAGAGTACCACATAAATAACATCTTTGCATTAGTTTCGACAAAACATCTTAATACTCGACCCTAACTCTTCGTAATCTTAATATTTACCGTCCGCGTTTTAGCAGAATAATTAGCCTTAACTTCTTCACCCGATACTTTAACTTCTACCGAATGCTCTCCTTCTCCTAATCCCGACAAATCTACAGTAGCAGTAATTGTCGACGGATCGATAGAATCGAGTACTTCCTTAGTACCTTTTAGTATTACCGTTGTCTTAGATGAATTAACACCTACTGCTCCCGCCTTCAAATTAGGGCCAAGATTAATAGCATCTATCTTAACATCATTAATTTCCTTCGTAACTTCTTCACCCAAAGTAATCTTAACAGTAATCGTCTTCTCTGATACCTCTCTAATTCCTTCCGGCTTAGGTACTACGACAGTATAAGTTTTATTTTCTGATAATCCAGAAACATCAACTTCTATAGGAATATATGAATCACTATATTTACTTACAGCATCTTCATCACCATAAATCTTAATCGTATTAACAGATGTCGTAATCGAACTTATAGCCTTTCCAAAAGCAATATTATCAATATTAGTAGGTATTACCTTAACATTAGCCTCTGCACTATAAGATTCAATATTTACAGTAGCGGTCACTTTATCAGGAACCATCTCAACATCGACGACATTTCCATCTTTATCATAAGCAACCAATTTAACATCACTCAAAGTATTAACACCAGCACTAGGATTTACTATATTTCCAATATCCACAAGAGCCTTAACAGTTGCCACTTTATCTAATGTATGTTCTGCCCCTTTTACAATAACATCCTCTCTATCTATTGTCACAGACTGTACCGAAAGTTTGCTATCTAACTTATCTTTATTTATCACATCTACCGTAATTGTCTTCGTTACCGATACTTTTGGATAAATATAAACAGTAATCGAAGATGGATCCAATTTATAAGTAACCGAATTAATAGGACTTTCATAATTAAGTTGAATATCATGACTACCCTCTTCTAATCCCGACAAGTCAGCAGTAACCTTACCAGTAGATAATTGCTTAGCCAAATACAAATCTATTGTCCTACCAATTAATGTCACATCAGCCGTATCAGGAAGTCCCTCTACTACGTATGCTTCTTTATTATATGTAGCCTCAACCTCTTGATTTCTAAGTACTTCCGCCGAAGAATTCATAACCGTATCAGCATGAGAATTAACATAAAAGAATAATAATACCGAAAGTATAAGCGATACAAATACTAGAGTATTCTTCTTATTCAACCACTTTTCAAATTTACCAGCCTGCTTATCAAATTTCTCTGTTATAAAAAGAGCAAACTTCGTAACAGGAGTAATAATAAATTTATCGATGAATCTAGCAATTAAACGAAAAAGATTTCTAATTGACTTAAAAATTTTCTTAAGCATTTTCATCGCTATCACCTTCTTTTTCATCCTCGAATTCATCCTCGAATTCATCATCGAGAAGGACCTCTTTCTTAGGTTTCAATTCCTCGACAAGAATCATTCTAGCATCATCTAAAGAAAGATTATAGTTAAGATTTCCACCTATTGCTATTGATATCTTTCCTGTCTCTTCACTAACTATGATCGCAATAGCATCAGACTCTTCACTGATACCAATTGCCGCTCTATGTCTTGTTCCAAGTTTCTTATTAATTTTACTATTTATACTAATAGGAAAAACTGCTCCCGCCGAAGTAATCTTATTACCTTGAATTATAACACCACCATCATGAAGAGGATTTCTAGGAAAGAATATCGATATTAAAAGTTCTGATGAAATATCTCCATATATAGGTTTACTTCTTTCGATATATTCATTCAAACTAATATCTCTCTCTATTACGATAAGAGCACCAATTCTAGATTTTCTAAGGTAGTCAACCGAAGATATAACCTCATAGACAAGTTTTTCCCTCTCATCCAAAGTAAGAACCTTATGCCTTCCAAGTAACTGTTTTCTTCCAATATGTTCCAAAATATTTCTAATCTCTGGTTGAAAGATAATGATAAGAGCAAGAGGTCCCCACATAATTACGTACTCTAAAAATAGACCTATCGTCGTCAAATTAAGTGCATCACTCAAAATCTTTATAACTATTATTACGAGAACTCCCTTAAATAATAGAATCATCTTAACATTATTTTTAATATTCTTAAGAACAAAATAAATAATTATCCAAACTAACGAAATATCAATAATTTTCTGTAATATTACTAAAATACTATTTGTTATCACACTAATAACTCCTTTCTACTTGACCAAAAGTATGGCTCCCTGTATACTTAAATAACACAAAAAAGTAATCCCTACAAAAAGAAGAAGCAAATTGCTTACATATCCAGAATTATTTTTAAGCGTGTTTTCATTAGCACTTTTAATTTTATCTAAGAAATCACTTTTTGTCATAAATCCATAACATTTATAATCTATCTTATTCTTTTTACCAGAATATAACTCATTTAATTTATTGACATTATAATAAGCCAAATCAAAACCTAAATCCTGATAAAATTTCTTTCTATCCTCAATTTTTCTTCCCGAAATATTTATCTGAGAAATATTCTCATCTTTAATTAATAATTCTACCTTTTTAAAAAGAAAACGTACTTCCTCTAAAGAAACATTCATCGCACTTTGAAATAAGTATATCGTATTTCCTAAAATAGAATAAGTAAAATGATCTGTAAGTTTTAAAGTTTTATTACCTTTTTTCTTTTTGTTCATATCTACCTTCCTATCTATAAACATTTTAACACGATAGACATAAAAAAGCAAGAAAAAGAGTGACCAAAAAAATCACTCTTCTCCCATCAGTAAGTATATTCATTTCTAAGATAACCTATATAAATATTTTGTGCATTATCATCGGTATCAGAGCAAGTAATAAGAAATATTTCCTTTTCATCTTCATTTCTATATATACCAGCACTACCCGTTTTTTCTATCGTATAACTATCACTATAGACATATTCATATACTTTATCTCTATCATATATTTTAATTACATCACCTAGTTCTAACTTATTTAACATCTTAAAATAAGAGTTATAACCATTCCCATTATGTGAAGCAAGAACAATATGATTACTATCTTCCTCAATTACCTCAATATTATATTTTACATCATTATATTTACTAGCAATATCAAGTAGTCCTCTCTTAAGTCCAATAGAAGGTATTTCAATTAGTAATTTATAATCATATCTCTCATCTATCTTAGTATAACCCGTCTTATCATCCTCTAAGAAAGCCGTAACACTATCCTTATTTCGACAGTAGTCGGTATAATAGTTATATAAAAATATTCCCGAATAAGAAATGCTAAAAAGTATTAACATAAAGCCCACTACTAAAGCACTCTTTTTCATATGAAAAAATATTATAAATATTACTCCTAAGATAGCCAAAACAAGAACTATAATATCTATCAAAGTATTATCGATTCCTGTAATTGGAACATCTATTCTATCATTATAAACATTGACACTTGTCTCATCTTTATCGATACTAAAATAAATTCTCTCTTCCAAAAGTCTATAGCCCGTACTTGCTTCAATTTCCGATAAATAATAGTCCCCATATGGCAAATCTTTCAAAATTATCTGACCATTACTATCAGTATAACCTTTATATACCACAATATCATCACTATTTCTAATTTCTATCAAAGTATTAGGTATCTTGTCATAAGTAACACTATCATATTTATTTATAATAATGCTAACTGTGGT
>CANQKK010000070.1 GCA_947624475.1 uncultured Bacilli bacterium | reverse complement strand
AATTATTGTGAGGGGTGATATCATTTGTCAGCGTATAAAGAAATAGTAACTAAGGCTGTAGTAGGAAAAGGAAAAAAGTATTACCGAAACACTTATACAATAAACACTGATACAAAGCCAAATACAGTACTTGGTTGTTGGGTAATTAATCATAAGTTTTCGGGAAAAGAAGTAAATGGAAAAATTGAAGTCAATGGCTCTTTCGATGTAAATTTATGGTATTCTTACGACAATGATACCAAAACATCTGTAATAACTAAGAATATATCATATAAAGAAGTCGCTATGGTATCTCAGAAAGAGACGACCGATTCTAGTGCTAAAGATATAATAGTTAGAAGTTTAAAACAACCTAATTGCGTATCAGCCAAAGAAAATGATAACGGTATTGAAATTGAAATCGAAAAAGAACTAGGTATCGAAATAGTAGGAGATACAAAAGTAAAAATTGCTATCGAAGAAGATGAAGAGCCTTGGGATGAAATACCAGAAGAAGTAACCGATGAAGTACTAGGTGAAATAGATGATAATGTCGATTCTGAATATTTGAAAGAAGAAGAAAACTAGTCTTCTTTTTTAGCGTCAAATAGCAAACAAATGTTTGAAAAAATATTGACGAGGTAATTTAATAATGATATAATTAATTTGTAATAATAAAAAGAGGAGGGATTTGAAAAATGAAAGAAGAAGATAAGAAAAAATATGCTAATATTTATAATAATCTTGCACTTTTATACGTCAAGATAGGAAAAAGAAGCAAAGCATATAATTCTCTTAGAAAGGCTATTACTCTTCGGGAATCTCTTTTAGATGATAGCGTCAAAATAGCGGACTACTACCTAACTATTGCCAAGTTATACGAAGAAGATAAAAAATATGATAAGGCTATTTATTATCATTTAAAGAGGATAAAATTACTAGAAAAGATGAAGATAAAAGACGGTCTTACTCTATCTTATGAAAACGTTGGACTATTATATAGTGAAAGTAAAAACGATCCTCTTGCTATCAAATATTATCTGAAAGCAAAGAAGTTACTTAAGGAAGAATTATCTTACGAAAATGCTCTTCGAATAATTAATATTGAAAATAAAATAATTAATATGGATACCTATAATAATAATGATGACCGAATAATAGATTATTATCTTGAGACGATCAAATTACTCGAAGACTTAAATGATGATAGGGCATCGGGTATGCTTGCTCACTTTTATATGCTCGTAGGAAACTATTATAATTATAAAGAAGAGTATGAACTTGCTAAAGAATATTATCTTAAGAACATTAGTCTAAGGGAGATAGCGGGAGACAGAGAATTTTTAATTCTTTCTTATATTCATTTACTTTCTCTTTCGGATAAACTAAAAGAAAACTATGAGAATATTAAAAATAAGTTAGATGCTATTATAAATAGTGTCTAATTTTTTCTATTCTTAGGAAAAATTAGGCCAAAACCCAAGTTTTTTCGTAAAACCCAAGTTTTTTGTTGACTTTTATCTCCTACTATAATATAATTAACTAGGAAACGGAAAGAAGATTATTTATCTCACCTGATTGCCAAAGTAGCAATGGGTAAAAAAGCCTACTTGGATTAGACAAACGAAATAGCTTTTTGATAGATAAATGAGTACTTCTTTGGTATTCATTTTTTTGGAGGTGTTAATCATAGCTAATGTAAAAGAAAATCCTATCAATGAACAAATCAGATGTAGGGAAATGATGGTTATTGGACCAAATGGAGAACAACTTGGTGTCAAATCAAAGGAAGATGCACTTACTCTAGCAGGGTATGCCGGCTTCGATTTAGTTCTCATGAACGATAATTGTAATCCGCCAGTTTGTAAAATTATGGATTATAATAAGTTCAAGTACGAGAAGAAGAAGAAAACAAAAGAGGCACAGAAAAAACAGAGAGAGGCCGCTATCGAAATTAAAGAATTTAGATTATCAGTAAATATCGATATTCATGATTTTAATACGCGCGTTAATAATGCTAGAAAGGCTTTAGAAAAACGAAATAAAGTCAAAGCCAGTATTAGATTTAAAGGCCGACAAATTGCACATCCTGATTTAGCAAGAGAAGTTCTTGATAGATTTTATGAAAAAGTTAGTGACTTATCGGACATTGAGTTAAATCCTAAAATTGAAGGTAGAACGATGTTCATGATCATTACACCTAAAAAATAGAAGGAGGAAAATTATGACAAAACTTAAGAAGAATAAGATGAAGACCCATAAAGGTACAAAAAAAGTATTAAATGTAAGACAAAGTGGATCTATTACTAAATCGAGACAGGGAGTACTACATAATACAGGAAAGAATAGTGCCTCTAGAGCCAGTAGTAAAAAGAAAGGTACTGGTCTTAGCAAAGCCGATTACAAGAGAATTAAAGATTTAATATAGGAGGGAAATTATGACAAGAGTTAAAGGTGGCACGGTTGCACGTGCTAGAAGAAAAAAAGTTTTAAAAGAAGCCAAAGGTTACTTTGGTAGTAAACATAGATTATATAAGACTGCCAATGAACAGTTAATGCACTCTGGAGCATATGCTTTCAGAGATCGAAAACAAAATAAGAGAAATTTTAGAAAGCTATGGATTACGAGAATTAATGCTGGATGTAGAGAAAATGATATTTCTTATTCAAAGTTTATCGATGGTCTTAACAAAGCTGGCGTTATGGTAAATAGAAAGATGTTAAGTGAACTTGCTATAAGTAATAGTAGTGCATTTTCTGACTTAGTAGTTATCGCTAAAGATGCCCTAGCGGGTAAAAGTTATACCCCTAAACTAGTAGCTAGTAAAGAAAAAGATGTAAAGGTAGTTAAGGAAGAGAAAACTACTCCTAAGAGTACTACTAAATCAAGTACAAAAACTTCAGCTAGTAAAACTACTAAGAGTACTACTAAAAAGACCGAGAAAAAAGAAGAAAAATAAAAATATAACAGGAAAGATGAAATTTAAGATTCATCTTTTTTTAGAGGGCAATTTGACAGAATAAAGATAATATGCTAAAATAATTACCCATTAAGGGGGAATTTTATATGAAATTAGTTACTAATTTAAGTACTTTTGAAGAATTAGCAGAAAAAATAAAGAAATGTATTTCTTTCTACGAGAGAAAGCAGATGAGTAAAATTATCTATAATCTGCATATGGATAATGGAGAAGACATAAGTATTTCATTTGTCGATAATAATATTGCCCACTTACTTGGTATCGATACTGAGTATTTAAAATCGACTGGATACTTTAAAGGTAGCAGTTACAATATATTAAAAGAAGTTATCGATAATCCGTACCGAGTTTCGAAGATGGTAAGAGACGGACACTTGAATTATAAGTCATTTATATCAGATTATGCCTTTGACAAGACCGAGAACTTTCAGTTACTATGTAGTTTTGATTTGTCCAAATTAGAATTTATATGTTCTTACTCGAAAGACAGATTTATTACAGCAAATTCAAGAAAGAATACTGAAAATGCTGTCTATTCGACCGATATAATTCCATTAGAAGGAGACTACTATATAGCATTTAATACTAAAGATAAATTAGTTATTTTAGGACTTAAAAAGAATGGTCGAAGATATTATCCGATGACTAATAGAATTATTAATTTTGATAATAATGAAGAGATGGACTTTTTATATAATCTTCTTGCTAATCAAAATATTACTGCTCCTACTTATATTAATAAATACGATAGTCGAAGATATTATAATATTGGAAAAAAGTTTTATATATACACTAAAGAAAAAATTGAAAAACTTAGAAGATTATCATTTTATAGAGAAGAATATGGTTGTTCTGTCGATGTTGCAAGTGGATACTTATTTACCTGTCAAAGATTAAATAACAACTATAGAAATAATGAAGAATTACCAAGTATTTCTAAAGATATTTCTTCCTTTATGGAAAGGAGATTACCTATCGATATATCTTACTTTGAAAGTAAGTATCAAAGTGTATCTAAAGATATTATTTCTATAATAGAATCTTATAATGCCTCTCTTACAAAAAGTATCGAAGAAGCAAAAGATGAGCATACCAAAAAGATCGAAGAAGAAAGAGATGCACTCCATAGTTTAAATGAGAAACATTTGAAAGAACTTGAAGAACTTAGACGAGAAGTACTTGCATATAAAAAGAAAAATGAAGATTTATCAATAGAAAATCAAGGTCTTAAAGAAGTTCATGCTAAGGTAAGAGAATTATTACAGGGGTAATATAAAAGATGGTATTTTATAAAATAAATATCATTTTTTATTATCCTTACGTGCCTATAGTCACTCCAGGTTTTTGAAGCCTTTAGGTCTTCAAAAAGAATTTAGAGCCT
>CANQKK010000069.1 GCA_947624475.1 uncultured Bacilli bacterium | reverse complement strand
ACCTGTATAGCACCAAATATTCATCTTTTTGGATTTTATATATTTTGCTATTTCGAGACACGCTTCGATTTGATATAATGGATCTCCTCCCGAAAAAGTTATGCCATCTTGTCCTTCCAAGGCATCTATTTGTCTTTTAACTTCTTCGACATCTAAGAGATATCCTTCGTCGAAAGAATGAGTTTGAGGATTTTGACATCCAGGACACTTGTGCTTACAGCCTTGAGTCCAAAGGACCGCTCTTATTCCTTCTCCATCGACAATACTATCTTCTTGAAGCACAGGACTAGCAAGTCTAATTTTCATAATATAGCCTTTTTAATTTTTTATTTATTGCTATTTTTTGAATCCATTAATCCTTCAGTACTATGTTTTACTCTATCATGTTCTTCAGCTTTCTTTCCATTATTGAATCGATCAACGGTGCCAACTAAATATCCAGTAATTCTTCTGATTCTCTCAAAATTAACTCCTTCTCCAACTAATTTTTCTTTAACTACTTCATTCATTTTAAATTCTTCCTTTCTTTTTCTTTTATTTATAGTTAACAGTCGCAACTTACACTATTTTTAAATTCATTTACTCTTTCAATGGGAACACCCTCGTAGGCTTTTCTTCCGCATCCTGGACAGACATCACCAATTACACCGATATAACCACATACTGGGTCACGATCGACCGGATGATTAATAGCAACATAGCCCATATCATTTTCATACATCGTTCTGATAATCTTTTCAAAGGCCTCTAAGTTATTCGTCGTATCGCCATCTAACTCGATATAACTGATGTGTCCGGCATTAGTATATTTGTGGTATGGACCTTCTTTTTTTATTTTGTTTACAATAGAAATATTGTAATAAACTGGTACGTGGAAAGAATTAGTATAGTAACTTCTATCAGTTACACCTTTAATTTTTCCGTATATTGCTTTATCGATATTGACAAATCTTCCCGATAATCCTTCAGCAGGAGTTGCAAGTAAGGTAAAGTTTAAGTGATACTCTTTCGAATACTCGTCGCATCTTTTACGCATAAATTCAACTATTTTAATACCTAACTCTTGAGCTTCTTCACTCTCTCCATGATGTTTTCCTATTAGGGCTTTTAAACATTCGGCAAGTCCGATAAAACCTATCGATAAAGTGCCGTGTTTCAATATCTTTCTTAGGCGGTCATTTGGTTTTAATTTATCGGAATCTAGCCAAACTCCTTGTCCTAAAAGGAATGGGAAATTGTATAATTTTTTATTACACTGAATCTCGAAACGTTCGAGAAGTTGATCTCTTACTAAGTCCATAAGACTTTCTAGTTCAGCAAAAAAGCCTTTCATATCACATTTTTCATTTTTAACTATTCCATATTTAATACCGAGTCTAGGCAAGTTAATAGAAGTAAATGATAAGTTACCTCTTCCCGGAGTAACGGCTTTATCTTCATCAATAACGTTTCCTAATACTCTAGTACGACATCCCATGTATCCAACTTCGGTATTGAAGTTACCATTATAGTATGGCTTATTAAATGATGAATCCAAAAATGAAAAGTTTGGAAATAATCTTTTAGCGGATACCTTACATGATAACTTAAATAAATCATAGTTAGGATCTTCTGGTTCGTAGTTTGTTCCTTTACGAACTTTAAAGATTGATATTGGAAAAATTGGCGTTTCGTTCTTTCCTAGTCCAGCATCTACGGATAAAAGGAAGTTTTTAATAACCATTCTTCCCTCAGGAGAAGTATCGGTACCAAAGTTTACTGAAGAAAATGGTACTTGTGCTCCCGCTCTCGAGTGCATCGTATTTAGATTATGAATAAAGGCTTCCATTGCCTGATATGTTTTACGATCAGTTTTTTTATAAGCGTTTTCATAGGCTTTAGTGAATAATCTCTTAACTTCACTACTCTCTTTATAGAGACTTTCAAATATATCGATATTGACATCGATGCTAGTTAATTTATCGATTTCTTTTTCAACTTTATCCATATTGACAAAACTGATAAAATCGGTAAAATCTAATAGTTCATAAACGGCTTGCTTAAATTCTCTCTTAAATGTTTTTAATACGCCGGGAGCAAGATAATAATCAAAGGCCGGTATCGACTGACCACCGTGCTGATCATTTTGATTTGACTGAATAGCAATGGCCGCTAGGGCACTGTAACTCATAATATCCTGTGGTTCACGAAGATGACCATGTCCCGTCGAAAAACCATTTTTAAATAATTTATTCAAGTCAATTTGCATACAAGTAGTAGTTCCCATCGCCATAAAATCCATATCGTGAATATGAATATCCCCATTACTGTGGGCTTCGGCAAACTTCTTTTTCATGAGATATGTCTCAGTAAAGGCTTTTGATATAGCACTTCCAAACTGAAGCATCGTTCCCATCGCAGAATTTCCATCGATATTGGCGTTTTCTCTCTTGGCGTCTTCTTCGCTTGCTGTCTTTAAAATTAATCCTTCAATATTTTTTTGAAGTTTAGCCATATGTTTGTCATCTCGGAATGCTATTCGGGAATTGGCTCTTCTCTTCCGATATTCCGAAAATGATTCATATACATCTTCGTAATTATATTTTTTTAAATTGTCTTCGATTAAATCTTGGATTTCTTCGATTTTAATTTTTTGAAGTGGTAGGTAATCTTTGGCAATTTTCTTGATAACAGCCTGATATATCTTTTGAATATCTTTCTCGCTATATTTTTTTGATTCTTCATCGACGAGAATACTATCGAATCCTTTTTTAATAGCAAGGGCTATCTTGGTACCATCAAATTCGACCTTTCTTCCATTTCTCTTGATGACTTCGATAACTTCTAATTTTTCTTCTGTCTCTGTCATTTTACTTCCTCCTAATCATGTTATTTTCATCTTCATTATATAATACATATTATGCACATGTCAATACATTTTGTTCGCTTTTTTTAAATTTTACATTTTTAATTTTCTCTTCCCTTTGTTTTTAAGCATTTTTGATTTTTTTGACTTTTTTGACGAACAGTTATCTTCTTGATTATTTTTTATTTTTCCTTTATTTATAAGGGTTTATCTAGATTTTGTTATTTTTTGCTCTCTTATTTTTATTTGATGCTTTTTTACTTTTAGTAATTTCTTACTTTTATCTTTTCTCATTTTTTTAGATTTTTATTTGTTTTTATTTTTGTTAACTGTTCGTGTATTTTTGCTCTCAAGTACTGATTTTATAGGGCATCTTTTTTGATAAATAAACAACTGTTCTATAAAGAAAAAAACAGAAAATTTTTCTAAAAGATATTTTTCTGTTTTTCTTCTTTTTTAATTTAGGATAAGATAATATTTATCTTCAAATAAATAACCTTCGATATTTCTACTAATATAAATTGATGATAAAGTTATAGAGATAATTATAACTCCGACAAAAACTTTTTTTAATGTTTTCTTTCGGTATAATCTTACATCAAAGTAATTAATAATAATAGTTAAAATATTTAGTATGATAATAGGTATTAAAATGTCAAAGTAAAAGTATCCAAGATAGCGCAAAGTCATCGTCAAAAAGGCCGAGATAATACCACCTAGTAACTGACCCATATTGGTAAGAGGAGTTGTAGTAGAATCAGAAATTATATAAGTAGCATAAAAAAGTAAACTATTTGATAAAATATTATAAATGATAAAATAAAGGCTAATATTTTTTGTCAGACATAATATGAAACTCATAATGATAATTGTTAGAATGTAACTAATAGAAAGGCGCCATTTTATTACTTTATTATATGTTAAGTAAATAAAGGCAAGAATAGATAAAACTCCAGACGTCGTGCCAAGGCCACCAGGTACATTTCCTAAAAAGAGATTAATTAGACTTGTATTTGTTACTTTCGGTATACTATAAATATTGATATTATTTAATTCGTATGGATTTAGATAACTATTTATGTTATTTGAAAAAAGGATGGTAATAAATAACATTCCAAGAACAGTAGGATTTAATTTGTTACGTCCAAAGCCTCCATCTAATACTTTGCATAAACTTGCTATAATGCTTCCTAGTATCAATAGTAAAAGAGGGGTGTTTATAGGTACCATAAGACTAAGTAATACTCCCGGAAGAATAGCAAAACTTTTGGTAAATAAATCATGGAAGGACTTTTTTTCTCCTTTTAGATATTAATACATGTACTCCGTGACGATAGAAGTTAGAGATGATAGAGAAGTAAAAATAAGTGGTTTAAAGACAAGTTCTAGACTTCCATAACCTTTAATAGTGGGATAAATACCGTTTTTATAAGTAGCAAAAATAATAAATGGTATTAATGATATTAATATTTTATACATCATCATAGTTGTATTATTGGAATTTTTAATAAAAG
>CANQKK010000068.1 GCA_947624475.1 uncultured Bacilli bacterium | reverse complement strand
TAATTCTATCACAGTTTTTAACTTTTTGTAAATAGCAATTTAACATTTTATCCTTTTCTTTTGTCGACAAAACAAGACGTAAATCAGCCTCTTCTCTTACTAGTTCACTAACACTTCTAACGTCTTCAATTTTCGGAACATTAGTTCTCTTTGACTGCTCACTTGCCTCTTTACAAATACTCTCCCATCGTACTTTCTTCTTATTAAAACGTTCCTTATCTATTTTAACGATACTTCTCTCCATAGCTACCGGTATTATTCTATTTACCCCAAGTTCCGTAAGTTTTTGCAAAATTAAATCCATTTTCTGCTCTTTAACTAATCCTATGGCAATAGTTACATCTAAACTTAAACTAGCATCCTTATCAATTATTTCTGTAACTGATAAACTAAATGGTTCTAACGCTTCAATTTTACATAAATATAATTTATTATCAAAGATAACTTCGATTACTTCGCCAATTTTCATTCGCATAACTTTTTTTATATGATAGATATCAGTATCCAATAGTAGTGGTCTATCATCAAAATCACGAGCAAAATATCTCTGCATATATAATTCCTCCCCAATACAAAACACAATAAAATTATAACATTTACTAATATATTTGTAAAACAAAAAAAAGACACTAGTTACATTCCTAGTATCTAATTATTTTTAAGTATCTTATTAAACTTTGTAAATTCACTATCACTATCTAGATCAGTATCTGATAGTTCTTTAAATAACTCTTTCTGTTTTTTATTTAACTTACTCGGAATAACGACATTTACCGTAACGTACATATCACCCTTTTTACCATTTATAGCACTGTCGATTCCCTTTCCTTTAAGTCTTAACTTGCTACCATTTTTTGTTCCATCGGGAATAGATAATTCGACATTTCCATATACCGTTGGTACCATTTTCTTACATCCCAAAACAGCCTCGGCAATCGTAAGAGGAATCGTAATATAAATATCATTTCCATCTCTTTCGTAGAAATCATCTTCTTTGACCGTAAACTCGATATATAAGTCTCCCGTCTCTCCTCCATTAATTCCCGCTTCTCCTTTTCCCGAAAGACGAAGTCTATTACCAGTATCAACTCCCTTCGGAATTGTAACAGTTAGTGTTTTATTTTTTCTCACCTTACCTCTTCCGTTACAAGTCGTACATTTTCTCTCGAAAGAAGTTCCAACTCCTCCGCAACGTGGACAGGTCGTCCTAGATAGAAAAGAACCAAAAAGGGTATTTTGCTGTCTTGTCACAGTTCCCGAACCCTTACACTCTGGACAAGTATGACTATTAAAGCCACCCTTTCCATGACACTCTGAGCACTCTTCGTCGGTATCGACTTTTATATCTCTTTTAGAACCATGAACAGCCTCGTCGAAAGAAATATTCATTCTATATAATAGGTCGCTTCCATCTTCTCGGTAGGAGCCTCCTCTAGCACTTCGGGAAGCACTACCTCCAAAGCCAAAGTTTCGTAAGATATCACCAAATATATCGTCCATACTACTAAAGTCGAAGCCATCGAATCCCGAAAATCCTCCCTGACTATTAGTAAAGGCCGAGTGTCCAAACTGGTCGTACTGTTTTCTTTTATTTTCATCAGATAAAACAGCATATGCTTCCTGTGCTTCTTTAAACTTTTCGGCAGCATTCTCTTCTTTGGAAACATCGGGATGATACTTCTTAGCGAGTTTTCGAAAAGCCGATTTTATCTCATCTTGACTTGCACTTTTAGATACTCCAAGAACTTCATAGTAATCTCTTTTATCCATTAATTGCACCTCCAAACATAGTATGAGGTCCTAACAAAATGTCAGAACCTTATACTTCTTACTTTTCTTCAAACTCAGCATCTACTATGCCATCGTCGTTTTTCTTATGTTTCTTTTCCTTTTTATCCTCTTTTTGATCTTCTGCTTTAGTACTCTCTTCACTAGTCTGATTATTTTTAGCAGCCTCTTCATATACTCTCGTTGCAAGAGCATTAGCCTTTTCTAATAGTTTATCTTTCGCTTTATTAATCTCTTCAGTATCTTCTCCCTTGAGAGCTTCTCTTACCTTATCCATTAACTCTTCAGCTTCTTCTTTTTCTTTATCAGTAACTTTATCTCCTAAGTCCTTGATAGCCTTCTCAGTCATAAATACAACTTGTTCGGCATCATTTTTAGCATCTACTACTTCCTTCTTCTTAGCGTCGGCCTCTTTATTCTTTTCGGCCTCCTTCATCATCTTATCAATTTCTTCGTCAGATAAAGTATTAGTAGCGGTAATGGTAATAGACTGCTCTTTTTGAGTACCTAAATCTTTAGCCTTAACATTTACGATACCATTAGCATCGATATCGAATGTAACCTCGATTTGTGGAACCCCTCTAGGAGCAGGTGGAATATTAGTAAGTTGGAAATTACCGAGAGTCTTATTATCGTTAGCCATTGGTCTCTCACCTTGAAGAACGTGTATATCAACAGCAGGTTGATTATCAGCAGCCGTTGAAAATACTTGACTCTTACTAGTTGGAATCGTCGTATTTCTAGGAATGAGAACTGTCATAACTCCACCTAAAGTTTCGATACCAAGTGATAATGGTGTGACGTCTAGTAAGACGATATCATTAACATCACCAGTTAATACACCACCTTGAATTGAAGCACCCATTGCAACAACCTCATCAGGGTTAACTTCTTTTGAAGGCTCTTTTCCAAGTTCTTTCTTAACAAGTTCTTGAACACATGGTATTCTAGTCGAACCACCTACAAGTAAGACTTTATCGACATCTTTAGCGGTAAGTCCAGCCTCTTTTAGTGCATCGTTTACTGGTTTTCTAGTCGACTCTACCAAATCACTAATCAAATCTTCAAATTTAGCCCTTGTCAAATTCATATTCAAATGAATTGGTCCATCAGATCCTTGAGATATAAATGGAAGTGAAATCTCTGTCGAAGTCATACCACTTAAATCTTTCTTAGCCTTTTCGGCTGCATCTTTAACTCTTTGCATAGCCATTTTATCAGAAGATAAATCGACTCCTGATTCCTTCTTAAATTCTGAAACCATATAGTCCATTATTCTCTCGTCAAAGTCATCTCCTCCTAGTTTATTATTACCACTAGTTGATTTAACTTCAAATACTCCGTCACCAAGTTCTAGTACTGAAACATCAAATGTTCCACCACCCAAATCATATACTAATACCGTTTGATTCTTATCTTGCTTATCTAATCCATAGGCAAGAGCAGCAGCGGTAGGCTCATTGATAATTCTCTCGACCTCTAATCCGGCAATTTTACCAGCATTTTTTGTAGCCTGTCTCTGACTATCATTAAAGTATGCTGGTACTGTAATAACAGCCTTTGTAACAGTCTCTCCAAGATAACTTTCAGCAGTCTTCTTTAAGTCTCCAAGTATCATCGCCGAAATTTCTTCTGGAGTATATTTCTTATCGTTAGCACTTACCTTTTCATTAGTACCCATCTTTCTCTTAATTGAAGAAATCGTATCCTTATTTGTAACCATCTGGTTCTTAGCCTTCTGTCCGACAATAATCTCGCCATTTTTAAATGCTACTACTGAAGGAGTCGTTCTCATTCCTTCTGGATTAGTAATAACCTTAGCCTCCCCACTTTCATATACGGCAACACAACTATTTGTCGTACCTAAATCAATTCCTATAATTTTACTCATAATTAATCATTTCCTTTCTTATTTCCCATCAACATCATCATCATGAATCAGTTTGATGTTTTTTTCTTTTTTAACATTCTTATTGCCCCTATTTCTAAGTGACAAATATATAAAAAATGCAACTATCATTACCATCACAACTGGAAGTAACCATATCATAAACTTAACAGCAATTACACCAATAATAATGGCAATAATAAGATATAATATTTCTTTAAATATTTCCTTATTCATATGGTCTCCTACTCATTTACTTTAACCATCGCTACCCGAAGGACTCTATCTTTATACATATATCCTTTTTGCAATACTTCGGTAACTACCCCAGCAGGAAATTTATCATCTTTCCCCATGACGACTGCCTGATGAAGTGCCGGATCAAACTCTTTACCCAAAGACTCAATCTCCTTAACTTCAAATTTTTCTAAAAGTTCCTTAATCTGTTTGTACATAAGTTTAAATCCCGATAGAAACTTCGATACTTCGTCTTCCAAGTTATCATCATCCATACTTATAGCCCTCTCGAAGTTATCCAGTATTGGAAGAAAACCTTTTAAAATATCTTCTTCGGCATACTTAACTATTCTAGCGGTCTCCTCGTCCTTTCTCTTGCGGTAATTAAGTAGTTCGGCCTTACCTCTTAGGACTTCTTCTTCGAGGTCTTTAATTCTCTTAGATAGTAGTTCATCATCTTCCGATACTTCTTTCTCTACTGCTTCTTCCTCTTTTATATCATTATCTTTGACCTGTTTTTCTTTATTAACTTTATTTTTTTTCTTACTTTCCATGACTACCTCCTAAATTATCTTTTATATA
>CANQKK010000067.1 GCA_947624475.1 uncultured Bacilli bacterium | reverse complement strand
CCCATCTTCCAACTTCTTCTGGAGTATTATCCCCTAGTACCCTCTTTAATATGAGAACATAACTTAAGTCTTCTTCACCTTTCTTATTACTATTTATATAATTAATAATTGGAATATTAATTATATAGCCATCATCTTTAAATATATTATCCCCCTTAATTACAAAGAATATATTATCCCTTTCACTGGTACTAAAATCTAAGTTCTCACTTCCATTTTTTCTAGATGTCAAAGTAAGATTTCCGTAATTTTTATTTAATTCTTTCTCGTAAATATAATTATCTTCCGTACCATATTTAATAGTTAGATTATCAATTTTAAGTCTTCGCTTAGTATCATCTTTCAAAAATTTAATATCACAGTTATTATTTGAGCAACTTATATTTTCGATTACTCCGTACTTTCTCATATCATCATCAATATAATCTTTGATATTTTGAATAACGATATATTTATCCATATCAAAGACGAGACCCGTATAGACATCATCTGTTCGAACAGATAAATCTACAGTAATTTCAATTAGAAAGAGTGCTATAAGTGACGAAATAACTGTTGCAACTAATATTTCAGCCGAAATATATCCCCTATTTCCCAGTCTCAATTTCTCTTCACCTTACCTTTAATGTGTAATAGTGGCAAATATCACTATCTTCTCTTTGACACATTTCTCCTACGATGACATATTTAAATTCCAAAGAAAAATCTAAGTTTCTCCCTAAATAGTCAATATAATCACCAAAAGTTTTATTATTATTTTTATCTTTCAAAGCAGTAATATCATTCTCATTATATAATGAAAAATACGTTCTAGCCTTAACTTTAAGAGAAGATTCATAAGATTCTTCTAAAGTTTTAATAGAGGTAATCTCCCCACTAACTAAAGTACTCTCTTTATTACTTATAAAAGTGTTAATACTTCCATCATTAATCAAAAGATTATTAACTTCTCCCGTTAAATAGGCTGTATCAATATCATAATATTTTTCTCTAAGTTCGTATTTTAAGTTAAGTCTATTAAGTAAGATAAATAAAGTAACTAAAATTATCGATATCAAAGTCGATGATATGATAACTTCGGCGAGCATAAAACCACTACTACCAATTTTATATATTTTTTTTGGCATTTTTATCACCCTTTTACTATTGCTATTTATCTAGTTATATTATATAATATTTATAGAATAAAATCTAGTCTTTTTAAAAAGAATGAAACGAGGGATACTATGGAAGATACTAATAACATAAAAGTAAATAATTTACTCAGTACTAGAAGTAGTACGCCAACAGTAAATATTATAAAGGGAAGTAGTAGTCCAAATAAAAGTGTTTCTGAAAAAGAATTATTAAATAATCCTAATCCATCAAATAATGACCTATCTAATAATGACTTTTCTAGGTTACCGATAGTAAATGTCGTAAATAATATCATCTTGACAGCGGTTCAAAAAGATGCGAGTGATATTCACTTCGACCCAACTGATGATGGTATTAGAATTAGATTTCGAATTGATGGTATATTAAATGACTATTCTCTTCTACCAAATGATATCAAACAAAATGTTATTACTAGAATTAAAATTATGGCCGGAATGAATATTACAGAGACGAGACTTCCGCAAGACGGAGCCATTAAAGATACTATAAATAATCGCGACCTCGATTTGAGAGTATCATCTCTTCCTACTAAAAGAGGGGAAAAGATAGTCATTAGAATTCTCGACTATTCGATGAGTCTAAAAGGAATAGAATATTTATATTTTAGTGAAAGTAACTATAACAAAGTATTAAAGATGCTAAATACTCCTAGTGGAATAATCCTCGTAACAGGAGCAACCGGTACTGGAAAATCAACTACTCTCTATTCTTTTCTTCAGAAATTAAATACCGAAGGATCGAACATCGTAACGGTCGAAGACCCTGTCGAAATGGATATCAAAGGTATAAATCAAATTCAAGTAAATAGCGATATTGGTCTTGACTTTGCAACTGTTCTAAGAAGTATTTTAAGGCAGGACCCTAACATCATTATGATAGGAGAAATAAGAGATTCCGAAACTGCCAAAATAGCAGTAAGAGCATCGATTACCGGTCATTTAGTTTTATCCACTATCCATACTAATAACTCGTTAAATACCATCGAAAGATTACTCGATATGAATGTCGAAAGATATCTTCTTGCTTCTGCCCTTACGGGAATAGTATCACAAAAACTAGTAAGAAAACTATGTGACAAATGCAAAAAGAAAAGACTTGTTACCATTACCGAGAAAAATTTATTCTTATCTATCCTCGGAGTTAATGTCGATGAAATATTTGAAGCCAACCCCGATGGCTGTCCTAACTGCGACCATGGTTATGATAAGAGAATTGCTATCCAAGAAGTTCTCCTCATAAATCAGGATATCAGAGATGCTATAAGTGCTGGTATCAGAAAAGATGAACTTAGAAAACTAGTCTACAACAAAGATGTCATAACACTTCTTCAAGATGGCCTCTTCAAAGTCGTCGCCGGATTTACCACTACCGATGAAGTATTAAAACTAATTGAAATCGAAGATGATGATTTTATTTCCCAAAAAAATTAACAGACCCCTCGTCTGTTTTTTTAATTATTTATCTATCATTTTATTTTTATATTCCGAAACTGGTTTAAATGTCAAACGATGGTACTTACATATTCCATATTTTTTTATAGCCTCGATATGTTTTTTGGTACCGTACCCTTTATTGTGAGATAAATCGTACATAGGATAAATCTTATCTAGTTCGTACATCATCTTATCCCTCGTAACTTTAGCAATTACTGATGCTGCCGCTATCGAAATCGATTTCGCATCTCCCTTAATAATGCTAGTAGTAGGAATATCGATATCTAGTGGCATTGCATCGATAAGGACGTGATCTAATTTAATATTAGTATTTTTTATTGCTTCTTTCATAGCAATTTTAGTAGCCTCGTATATGTTAACTTCATCAATTTTTTTCTCATCTACTATTCCAATACCAATAGAAATAGCCTCCCTTTTAATAATCTCATAAAATTTATCTCTTTTCTTCTCCGATAATTTTTTCGAATCCGTAAGTCCCTCTAGCACAAAATCTTTTGGTAAGACGACGCAAGAGGCAACGACACTTCCGATAAGTGGTCCCCTTCCTACTTCGTCAACTCCGCCAATATATTTCAAACCTTTAGAATATAATTCTCGCTCATACTTATATAAATCTTCCATCTATTTCCACTTCTTCATAATACCGTTCATTTTCGATTGTCTCTGAAGATAATTTGCTCCTTCCATTTCTTTATTTAGCCTATTTACTCTATCGCTAGAAGTAATAATTCTTGTTTTATTATCTTCTTCACCCAAATGCGTATTAAACATTTTATTCATAAATTTTCGTTCGTTTTCTCTTCCTTTTTTGGCTACATCATTATGATTAGCTTTCCAAGTTCGATCAAATATTTTCGTTAAATCTTCTTGCCTATCCATAAAAACCTCCTTTGTTAATTAAAATGGAAAAGATATTTACAAAATATGCAAATATCATTATAAATCTAATCGAAATGACTTAAGTTCATCAATAAATTCTGTCGTATCCTCATCTTCCGTTATATTATATATCTTATCTTTAATTTGTAAAAGTTCTCCATAACTAATTATGGCCTCTTCCTCTTGTTTCTTCTCGTACTCGGTAAGTTCGATATTAGATGGTCTAACTTCTTCTTCCATCTGTTTTACGATATCGCTAGCAAACTTCATACTATCGTTTACTTCAAAATTATCTTCTAATTCTTCTAAAGGTGAAACATTATCTTCCCTTAAGTATATTTCGTCCATTAAGGAAGTGCTATCTTCCTTTTTATCAATGTTAATAGGAGATGTCTGACGCATACTAATCTCTCGTAAGACATTCTTTTTATATGCCCCTGTCTCATTAGAAGAACTAACTACCGAATTTTCTTTATTTTCTTCTTCCATTCTAACAGAAGAAGTATTATCTTTAACTTCCTCTCTACCTTGAACCAAAACATCTTTATTTAAAATATTATCACTACTATTCGAAGCATTTTCTATATTTGAGTTACCTACTTCTTCCTTTAAAATATTGGAATTATTATCACTGGTATTTTCTTTTATAATAGATGTATAAACAGGCGTTTGAGCTATCTCATTATCTCTATTTTCACTTAATAATTTCTCTAATTTTCTATTTTTAAATAGTAAAACTAAAAGTAGAAAAAACAAAAAAACAAAAAGAAACACCACTATCCAAAAAAAGAATACTCCATCTGAAGATAAATTACTATAAAATTCACTGATAAAATTAAGCATATTCATAATCTTCACCTCATACTACTGTAATAATTAAAAATTGAAGCCACGTATATAGCAGCAGTTTCCACTCTAAATATTAAATTTCCTAAAGATACTGAGGTAAAACCTTTACTGCTTAAAAATTCTTCTTCTTTCGGACTAAGTCCTCCTTCCGGACCTATC
>CANQKK010000066.1 GCA_947624475.1 uncultured Bacilli bacterium | reverse complement strand
GAGCAACTACTCTTCCATACTCCATTCTCTTTGGTCCAATTATCGCTATCGTTCCCTCTTCACCATCGATACTGTACTTCGTTTTAATAACCGATACATCGTCCATAAATTCCGTCTCACTTCCGACATAGATATTTATACCATTATCTTCTTCGTTCATTTTCGATATAATTTCACTATCTTCGAACTTCGATAAAATTTCCTTTACCTTTTCGACATTAGTAAACTCCGGCTGTTTGAGCATATTCGTTCGGCCACCAAAGTAAGCATCGGTTTTAACATTAGTAAACTCATGAAACGCATCATAAAAAGTATTATATAATATTTCATATTGACTTACATAATCTTTTATAATTGGCTTAACTTCATATTCAAGTTTTTCACTGACCTCGTTAATCGGAGTACCCACAACTAACTTGTTGATAAGTTCGACTGTCGTCTTAACTTCCTCGTTTGCAATACTACTAGGTAAATATAAAACCTTATGCTGAACTACCCCCTTATCAGTAATAACTATCGATAAAATCTTATTTTCTTCAAGTGGTACAGCCTCTACTTTCTTAAGTCTATTATTTTTCGAAGTAGAACCCAAAACTATCGTCGTATAATTCGTAATTTCACTTACAATTTCGATACTCTTCTTTATCGTCTCATTCAAATCGAGCGAATTATTACGAAAGATCGTCTGAAGTTTCAGCATATCCTCTCCGGTCATTGTCTTCGGAGTCATCAAATTCTCGACATAATAACGATATCCTTCTTCACTAGGTATTCTTCCCGAAGCAAAGTGATTCTTCTCGAGTAAATGAAGTTCCTCTAATCTTGCCATCTCATTTCTTATCGTAGCAGAAGAACACTTTAACATTTTACAAATATGGTTCGAACTGACAGGTTTAGCATTTTTAATATACTCTTCAACTATTATCTTAAGCATTTCTCTCTGTCTATTTGTAATCACCATATCACTTCCTTTAGCAATTAACTTTCTCCATTGCTAATATCATTATATTACTATTACTTAGCAATGTCAACTAAAAATTGCTAATTTTTTTATTTTTCTTTTCATTTACGGTTACTACTCAGCCATAAATAGTAAAAAAAGTAAAATATTTAAAAAATAGGTTGTGTTAAACGAAATTTAAATAAAAGGCAATAACTTTACTTAAGAATAGTTTGTAAAGTTATTGCTTAAATGGTGTTTCAAATGGAAATTTTCCTTTGCACACATTGTTATTGGCTCTATCAATAGCATAGTTGGTTACTATATTGTCTGATATATTTTTTTTAAAACAAACCACTATATATTGAAATAGATTTGGTTCGTTTTTTACAACAATTGCTTTTATTTTAAAATTAAAATTTATTTTTAAATATTATTAATATGATATATTAACATCAAGTGAGGTATAATTTTCTGAATTATATGATGTTTTAAATGAAACTTTTTTATTGTTAGGATTTAAAACATGAATAAATTCAGCCTTATTGTCAATATTGCCATTTTCTATAACTAAGTTAGAATTTAATTGTTGCATCAATAATTTTCTAATATAATATTTGCTTTCTAAATTAATATTATTGTTTTGATCCATATTCATTACTAAGTTAAGATTTGCTCCACTTATATACCAATTTTTTCCTTTTTGTTCTGATGTATCAATTTGTAATAGATCTTCTTCTGAAACAACCAAATCATCTGCATCAATAAAAATCCATCCAGTTTTAGAATTATTTATTATACTTCTTACATTATTATAAGTATTGTTTGATAAATTAATATACGCTATTTTATTTAATCCACTTAAATCAAAACTATTATCTAAATTACAATCTTTTAAGTTAATATTGCTTATACTACTAGTAAGTTTTCCTTGTATTTTCTTGTTTCCAGATAATGATAATGTATTTAATTTTTCAATTTTATTAAGTGGTGTAATATCAGTAATATCATTATTATCTAAACTTAAATTATATAAATTTTCAAATTCAGAAATATCTGATAAATCAGTTATTTTATTATTGTTTATTGATAATGAATATAATTGATTCATATTTTTTAAATCTTTAAAATTAGTAATATTGTTATCATCCAAAACTAAATAGTTAGTTTTTTCTAATTCTGAAAAACCATCTAGACTAGAAATTTCACAGTGATCTAAATAAATAGTATTTACATTTTTTAGTGACTTAATTCCTTTTTCAATTTTATTGTATGATAGTCTTATCATTTTTATTTTACTATTATCAAAACTAGACAAATCAGTAATTTTATTATTTGATAAGTCTATACTATCGACTTTTATATTATTAATAATTGAAATATCACTAATATTATTTTCTTTTGCAATAAGAGAAGTATAACCATAATATCCATAATCTTCATCTTCTGCAATAGCATCTTCATTATCACTTTTTCCAAAAATTCCAGACAAAGCAGAAAAATCTGTTATTTCATTGTTTGAAACATCTAAACTAGTTAATGATTTAATATTTCCTAATGAATTTAAATCTTTTAATTTATTATTTTTAATACTTAATGAATATAAATTCTTCAAGTCAGACAAATTATTATTTGTAAAGTTTGTATTGTCTAATACAAGATATGAGATGCTCTTCGGTAATTTAAGATTATTATAATCTAATTGGGTATTATTTGATAAATCTAATTCATATAAATTTTCATTATTACTAATATCATTTAAATTAATAAGATTGGTATTGCTTAAATCAATTTGATATAAATTATTAAGTTGTTCATAACCAGTAACATTATTATTTCCAGATAAATTAATATTTCCAAGATTCTCTAAATCCTTTAATGCACTAATATCTGTAACTTTATTATTACTCAAATTTATGGAATAAAGTCTTTTAAAATTAGTTAATATACTAACATCTGTAATGTTATTATTTGATAAATCAATAACAGATACATTACTAAAAAGTTCCAATCCGTCTAAGTCAGTAGAAGTTAAATGTTTATTTTTAAGTTCAAGAGAATTAATCTTTCCTAATGCTATTTTTGTAATATATTTGTCATTATTATAATCTATAATATAATATTTTAGTTGTTCATTTATAATATCTTTCACAATTGGATTTTGAATACTATTAATTCTTATAGCATTCTCCATAGATGTTGATACTACACCACTCATTTGACTTTCAACTAATTGATCATCATAAGAAATATAGTAGTAACCACCATCTCCATATTGGTCTCCCCATGAATTTAAAGCTATATATGCTCCATCGTGTAAAGGATGACTACCATCTGGACTAGTAAAATTATCTTTTGAATAATTATCATCCCATCCAACAATTGAAACGGCATGATCTATAAAACAACCCTTATTACAATATGCATTTTTCTCAATCGGTGATTTAATTGATGTATATATTGAACCATTTTTCATAATATGCAATTTTACGATATTTCTAAATTCACTTAATTTTTCTTCATTTATTTTTTCATCATCAATAACTCCATCTGTTTTTCTAATTGAGGGAAAGTCAACAACTTCAGTAGCACGTGCAACAGTATTCATACTAGTAAATTTACTATACTCTTCCTCTTTAAAATCATTAGGTGTAAAATATGTATATTCTTTTCCATCAATTGTATTTTTAGAAGTAACTCCATATGGAACAGTCTCCTCTAATACAGCACCTGTTAATAAAGAATAATCTACAAATTCACTAAAACTACCACCATTATGAATTTGTCTATCTCCATACATTAAATTTGATTGATAATAATCGAGATGAAGTTCTGACAAATCTAAATCTCTTTCTTCATGTAATTGTATATTAGTTTCCAATGACTTCATTGAAGCAAAGTCCCAACATAAACCATATGATTGTTGGTTTTCCACTCTAAGATTGATATGTTCTTTTAGATTATAGCTATCTGGAATAGTTATAACGTCTTCTTCTTTATAATCCATATCTTCTTTAATTTTGTCTATTTCTGTAATGGGAACTTCTTCTTTTCTTGGAACAACCTCTAATTTTTCTTTTTCTTCTTCAGTTAAATTTTCATACTCTTTATATTCATCTGAATGACTTTTTTCAACTTCTTTTTCTATTTCAGTTTTTGTATCTGTTGTACCAAGTATTTCTTGTTCAACTTTTGTTAATTCTTCAACAGATTTTGGATTATTTGCTACATAAGTTTCAATCTTGTCATCTTTTGATGATTGATGAATATTATTAAAAATGATTCCTCCAACAATTAAAACAACAGTTAATGATGATATAATTATCACTGGTAGTTTATGAAAAATAACAAAATTTTTAATTTTTCTCATAATTCTTTTAATTTTATTCATTTATACATCCTCCATACTAGTTTAAACTCTTTCCAATGCCCCCAAAAAGAATTAAATAACTCAAAATTATATTTGCACGTCCTCGTATGATAACATTGTACCAAATTTCTGACGAAAAGTCTATATTTTTTTACATAGTATTTTTTCCTTTGTAAACTTTTTTAATAAAAATAGTCAAAATTAAAAGGAATATTTTAAGTAATTTAAAAAATG
>CANQKK010000065.1 GCA_947624475.1 uncultured Bacilli bacterium | reverse complement strand
ATAGTGGTTGTCACAATTAAATTTAGAAGTTTAGAGTCAATAGCAATAGTTATTCTCGTTATGAAAATATTAGAAGAGATAATTAATCGAATCGTCGTCAAAAAGAAATACCCATACTTACATGAAGTAGCAAAAAAAGATACTTCGATGGTAAAGATGACAAAGGATCTTGCTTGGACACAAGTTGGATATCTTGTTTTAAATAATACAGATGCTCTTTTACTAATGGGTTTTAGCGGACCTGTGGTGGTAAGTATTTATACGGCTTATAATTTTATATTACGATTTTTAAATGAAGTGGCTTCGAGAGTTGAGATGGCATCTGTGTATTCTTTTGGTAATGTCTTTGCTAAGAAAGAGGATAAACGGGTCTATTCTCTATTTAAAGAATATGTGATGTTATTTATTTTAATTGCATTTTGTATGGGTATAACATTTATGATAGGAATAAGAGGTTTCGTATCGGTATGGGTAGGAAAAGATAATTATATTTTAAGTTATCTAACAGTAATTTTATTTACTTCGACTTTGTTTATGAATATTCTTTATTATCCATTGGTGGCTCTTATTAATGCCGATGGACTATTTAAGGATAATAAAAGACATATTTTTACGTGTTCACTTATTAACTTAGTATTATCGCTCATATTAATTAATGTACTTGGTATTAATGGTATTCTAATTGGAACAGTGGTGGCTTTTGTCGTCAATATTATTCTCAAATCTAATCTCGTCGTTAAGAAAATACTTAAAGATATAAGTTTATTTAGTGTTTTAAAATATTTTATTTTAGCAACATTATTATTTGTTATCTCGGCAGTTACTTTGATGCCTGTAGAAAATTATTTCTTAAGTATGTCGCACGGATTTATGATGACCGTAGTATTACTGGGAGTAGTATTTGTTATAGTTACTATTTTAACTTCGATAGTTTTGTATATAGTTAGTTCTTCCGCTAGAGATTTATTTATAAGAGGATTTAATTTAATTAGAAGGAAAATGGGTAAATAAAAATAAATGAGAAAAAATTTTAATCGTTTTTTCTCATTTTTTCAATTTTATTTTCAATATTTCTTTTATAAGTTACAGCCTTTTCCTTTATGAAATTGAATTTTAATTTGGGAAAGGCTTTAAATATTCTTCTTATTAATGCTGTACTTTCAAGTATTTCTCTTATTTTTTTCTTTTCTTCTTCGGTATTATCTTTTCGTAATTTTTGAATAGAATTTTTAATTTTGTAGGATATATTCATCGAAATAATGAAGTCAATTAAAAAGATAATAAATAGTATAAAACTTATGGTAATTATAACTTTGGTATTTATTTTATTTATAAATAATAACATAAAATCGTTTATATAATAGATTAGAAGTGTACCTAGAATACCAAAGCCAAAGGCGTTTGTTAGGCATACACGTCCATTAATATTAAATTTTTTATTTGAGTAATCCCACCATCTAGCATTAAATATTTTTTCCATAATATAACTTATAAGGTACTCGGTAAATGTCGATATGATTACCGATAGGAGAAAGACAGTTAGGATATCATCTTTATATCTACTTAGATAGATAATCATAACTAAAGCGGATACTCCATAAATAGGACAATATGGTCCAATTAGGAAACCGCGATTTACTAATCTTTTGTTTTTAAAACTTACTCTTACTACTTCGAGAAGCCATCCTAGAAAAGAATAGATAATAAAGAGTAAAAAATATAATGCTATTTTTTCCATATACTACAAACCTCACGATATGATTATATCAAATTTGAGTGGCTGTGTAAAGGACTTGAAAAATAATAATGTTTAATATATAATTGAAAGAGAAAGAAGGCAAATTATGAAAAAAATATTAACGGGTCTTCAACCTAGTGGAGAACTTACTTTAGGTAGTTTGATTGGGGGAATCAGTCAAACTGTAAAACTTCAAAATGAATATGAATCTTATATTTTTGTACCAGATATGCACGCTATTACAGTAAGACAAGATCCTAAATTACTCAGAGAGAGAATTAGAAAGAATGTCGCTCTTTATTTGGCAGCGGGAATTGATCCTAGTAAAAATATAATATATATTCAGTCGGAAAACTTGTATCATGCTAATTTATCTTGGGTTTTAGAGTGTACTACTTATATGGGTGAGGCTTCTAGAATGACGCAGTTTAAAGAAAAGTCTAGTAAAAAGGATAATGTGACAGTGGGTCTTTTTACTTATCCAATACTTATGGCTTCCGATATCCTCTTGTACGATGCCGACTATGTTCCAGTTGGTGGAGATCAAAAACAACATGTCGAGCTTGCAAGAGATATAGCAGAGAGATTTAATAAAACGTATGGCGATACATTTAAAATTCCCGAGCCTTTAATTAGAGATGTCGGATTTAGAATAATGGACCTTCAAAATCCTTCTAGTAAGATGAGTAAAAGTTCAGAAAATACTAAAGGAATAATATTTCTTTTGGATGATGAAAAGACAATTAGAAAGAAAATTATGTCAGCGGTTACTGATAGCGAGGGAAAGGTCTACTACGACACCAAAAATAAACCGGGAATATCTAATTTACTTTCAATTTATGCTGCATTAAATGATATATCAGTGGAAAAGGCCGAAGAACAATTTAAAGATTATAATTATGGTAATCTAAAAAAGGAAGTTTCGGACACTGTCGTTAGAGTTCTTCTCGATATTCAAGATAAATACAATAAATTAATAAATAGTAGTGAAATAGATGAAATCTTGGACAGAGGAAGAGAAGTAACTAATGAAATTGCTAAGAAAAAAGTAGAAGAAGTATTTGATAAAATTGGTTTTGGTAGGTAAGATTAATAAAAAGACTAAAGTTGAAATTTGTTAACTTTGGTCTTTTTCGATTTCTTCAATATATATTTCTTTATTTATTTTAGTATCGTATTTGGATAATTTATTTAGTGTATTACTACTTACCTTAGCATGATAAGTTATTTTTTCATCAAAATTTTTTTTAGTTATTTCACTATTTTTTAATATGTAATCTATATCAGATAAATCGGGATAATTGAAGATAATAGTAATATCCCATCCTTTTATAAGAGAGATAATATTTTCTTTTTTTATTACTTCTCTTGCTACTTTGCTATAAGTTCTAGTTAGAAGTCCAGTACCTAGTTTTATTCCTCCAAAGTACCTGACAACAATTATTAGGGTGTAATTTAGATTATTACCTGTAATTTGACTTAGAATAGGAGGACCCGCTGTCTTAGAGGGCTCTCTATCATCAGAGAATTTTATTATATTGTCAATAACATATCCATAACAGTAATGAGTAGCATCTTTATATTCTTCTTTGACTTTTTCGAAGTAGTAATTTACTTCGTCTATATTTTGAACTCGAAAGAGTAGAGAAATAAATTTGGAGTTTTTGACGATTTCTTCATACTTGTTGTTTTCTCTGATACTTAACATGAAATCACCCGTTAAAAATTATACTATATTAGAAATAAAATAGCAACTTATGAGTAAATATTTTTTGCCAAAATATTGAAATTTTTACTTGACTAGCAAGATACATATGCGTATAATTATGACGTAATTAGCACTTAAGGCACATCTCTTCTTTTTTACCGATATTTCGGAAGGAAGGAGTGATCTCATGAAGTTAAGATTTTCTGAGAAGGAGGTTTTGGCTTGGAACTTGTAGTGGCTTATGCCATGACTGTTCTTGTTATTGTTGTCTATCTAGGCAACTTTAACCGTAGGAAATAAAAAAAGAAGCACCCAGGGGGTGCTTCAAGATAATACTTGAAGAGAAACACCTTCGAAATAAGTGCTAGTTACTTTTTTTATGTAACTAATTTCTCTTTCAATAACATTATATTATTTCTAGGAATAAATGTCAATTATTTTGGTAAAAAATTCTTGACTATAGATAAAAGATGGGTATAATAGATAATTATAAGATGGAGAAGGAAAGGAGAGGTTTGAAAAGATTAATTTTAATTTTAGGGGGAATTATTTTAGTACTTGTATCTGCTATATTTATTTTATATAAAAATAATCAAAGTAGTAATAGTAAAGTTGTTGATATTATAAAAGAAGATGATGACTTAAATAAAGAAGACAAGGAAAAAGATACTTCGGAAGAAAAGAAAGGGGAATCTTTAAAGAAAATATATGTCGATATAAAGGGAATGGTTGTTAATCCGGGAGTATATGAAGTTGATTCTACAGTGAGGGTTAGTGATGTAATAGAACTAGCAGGAGGTCTTTTACCAGATGCTGATACTAGTCTTATTAATTTAGCTAAGATAGTTAAGGATGAAATGACAATTATTATCTATTCAAGTGAAGAAACAAGAGAAAAATATAAAGAGGAATTATGTAGTGTATCAGCGGTAATGCAAAATGATGCTCTAGTTACTGATAGCGATAATAGTAATGATAATAATTCTAGTGATAGTGAGAATAAACTTGTCAATATTAATACGGCTTCAGTAGAAGAATTTTTAACGTTAGATGGAATAGGAGAGGCTAAGGCAAAAGCAATAGTTTCTTATCGAAGTAGTAATGGTAATTTTAAGAGTATCGAAGACATTAAGAATGTGTCAGGAATAGGAGACGCTTTATTTGAAAAGATTAAGGCATATATTACAGTCTAGATACTTATTTAAAGTTATGGCTATTTTATTTTTATTTCTTTCAATTATATATACGAAGTATCATAAATTAGAGTCAGTCTATAGTAAGAGTGATATGGTCTTCGAGGGAACTATCTACGATAAGAGAGTAGAAGATAATATACTTACTCTCTATATAAAGGCTAAAGAAAAACTTATTATAAAGTATGAGAGGGATAACTTAAAAATAGATAGTCTATCTTACGGAGATAAGGTTTTAGTAAAGGGAGTATTAGAGAAACCCCAAGTAAATAGTATTCCTAATACTTTTAATTATAAAGAATATTTGTATAATAAGAG
>CANQKK010000064.1 GCA_947624475.1 uncultured Bacilli bacterium | reverse complement strand
AATAAATTAAATGAGTTAAATCCATATAAATTAAGTTATAAATCCAATTTTTATATTTTTTTCATGTCTTTAACCTGTAAACTACATTTAAATTGTTGACTAACAAGCACATTTAATATATAATTGATATTAAGAAAGATGTGATTATATGAGTAAGAAGATAATGTTAATATTCGTGTTTATGTTAATAATTTTTACCCCAAGTTATAAAGTTCATGCTAAAACTTTAAAAGATTTAAAGAATGAACTTGCATCTCTTAAAAGTAGATATGAAACCGCGAATAAGAATAAAAATTTGACTAGTGCGCAAATTGATTCTTTAAATGACGAGATAAATAGTATTATTTCAAAAGTTAATGGTATCAAAGAAGATATGCGAAAGACTGAAGAGGATATTAAGAAAAATGAAAAAGAAATTGAAGAGAAGAAAAATGAAACTAATGAATTATTAAAATTTCTTCAAGTATCTCAAGGAGAAAATGTCTTTTTAGAATATATCTTTGAGGCTGACTCTTATACTGATTTTATTTATCGCTATTCGGTAGTATCACAACTTACTGATTACAATACCGATTTAATGGACGATTTAAAGAAACTAGTAACTGAACTCGAAGAGAAGAAAACTAGTTTAAATAGTAAGCAAATCGAACTCGAAAAGTCGAGTAACGAACTAAGTAGTAAGAAGGCAACTCTTCAAGTAAATCTAGCGGGTTACCAAGAAGAAGGAACAACTCTCGAACAAGATATCAGCGATATGGAAGAGAGAATTGAAGGATTAGAAAATAAAGGTTGTTCCGATGGAGAAAATATTGATACTTGTGGCCGAAGAACTAGTGGATCTGCTGGTATGGTAAATGCTACCGGTTGGAACTATCCATTAACTTGGGGTTGCGTAACTAGTGAGTACACTGGAAGTGCCGAGCGAACAGACTGGTCTGGTGGTGGAAGTCACTACGGAATTGATCTAGATTGTGTTGAGGAGGGAACTCCTGTATATGCTGCTGCTAATGGAGTAGTTGAAAGAATAGTTACTTATTCTAGTTGTGGTGGAAATATGGTCTTTATTAATCATAGTGTAAATGGTGTACCTTACACAACTGTTTATATGCACCTTCTTTCTATTGCTGCATGGCAAGATGAAAGTGTAACACCATCTACCGTTATCGGTTATGTCGGAGGAGGATCTACCCGTTCGTACGATAGTTGTACCGGAGGAACACACTTGCATTTTGGAATTGCCTATGGTTATAATGCCTACAATTTCAATGCTAATTCCTTTAATCCACGAAACATCTATAATTTCCCACAACTTATAGATTATGGTGGCGGATATTTCAGTAGATAATAAAAAGGGCAGTTAGCCCTTTTTATATGTAAGGAGGGAATAATGAAAGGACTAAGTTGGCACGACATAGAATATCGCAAAAATAACGGAATGGTAAATAATGAGAAAGTAAAATATACGAGAACTATTAAAGAAATAGTGCTTTCTAATAGCATAACAATTTTTAACATCCTAAACCTTACTTTAGCGGTTCTCGTGTTGACGACTGGTTCCGTTCAAAATTCCTTATTCGTCGGTACTATTATCTTTAATACGGGCGTTGCTATTTTTCAGGAAATAAAAGCCAAGCGCATATTAGATAATATTAAAGTAACTAACCAGGAGAATGTTACCGTTATAAGAGAAGGGGAAAAACTAGAAATACCCAATGAAGAAATTGTTTTAGATGATACCATTTACCTATCATCAGGAGATTCTATCGTCGTTGACCTCGAAGTCTTAAAATCCGATAGTCTCGAAGTTGACGAGTCGATAATTACTGGGGAATCTGATGCTATTATTAAGAAGAAAGGCGACAAAATATTTTCTGGTTCTATTGTCACTTGTGGAAATGCTTATGCCAAAGTAATAAGTATCGGAAAAGATAACTATGCAAGTAATCTAATTAGTAAGGCTTCATCGATAAAAGATAACTCTTCATACTTACAAAAAATAATAAATAAAATACTGAAAATAGTAACAATTCTCATTATTCCTGTCGGGACCTTACTATTTATTACTCAGTATTTCTATAGCCATCAGACATATGGAGAAGCCGTTTTAGGAGCGGTCGCCGGAATAATTGGTATGATACCAGAGGGTCTCGTCTTATTAACCTCGATTGCTCTAACAGCAGGCGTAATTAAAATGGCTAAGAAGAACGTAATTATTCAGAGACTACATGGAATTGAGATTTTATCTTGTACTGATATTCTCTGCCTCGATAAGACGGGAACAATTACCGATGGAACGATGACGGTAATCGATATTGTCAAAATAAATAAAAAGATAACTAATATCGAAGACATTATTTCCAATATCTGTACTAAAGAGGCTAATAACTCAACTGATATTGCTCTTAAAAATAAATATGGAATCAAGGACAACTTAAATGTAACCGAGAGAATCCCTTTTTCTTCAGCAAAGAAATGTAGTATTACCAAGATAGATAACATTAACTATTACCTCGGTGCCTTAGAATATATTACCGATAATAAAATTACCGACTATGAAGAACTTAATGAATTTATAAAGAAGGGCTACCGAATCATAACTCTTGCTCGGGAAAATACTAAAATAGAAGTAATTGCCTTTATAATTTTAAAAGATAATATTCGTGAAAATGCTAAAGAAACTCTCGAATATTTTAAAAAGCAGGAAGTAAATATCAAGATAATATCGGGAGATAATCCTCTTACCGTATCAAATATTCTAAAGAACTTAGAATTTACTGATTACGATAAATACATCGAGGGAAAAGATTTACCAAACGATTATAACCAGTTAATTAAAGTAGCAAACGAAAAGACAATTTTTGGAAGAATGACTCCCGTGCAGAAACAGATGATTATTAAAGCCTTAAAAGAAAATAGCACCGTATCGATGATCGGAGACGGAGTAAATGATATTCTTGCCCTTAAGGAAGCTGACTGTGGTATAGCCCTTGCTACGGGAATAAATGCCGCTCGAAGTGTCTCGGAAGTTGTCTTGACGACGAGTGATTTCAAAACTCTTCCCGAAGTAGTAAATGAGGGAAGAAGAGTCGTAAACAATATCGAGAGAGTATCGTCGATGTATCTAATAAAAACGACATATTCACTTCTTTTATCACTTTTATCTATTGTCTTAACTTACGAGTATCCTTTCTATCCAATTCAGTTATCCCTAATCAGTGGTGTATGTGTCGGTATTCCATCCTTTTTCCTTGCTCTCGAACCAAACTATACCAAGGTTACGAAAGATTTTATCGTAAATGTCTTTAGAAATGCCTTACCAAACGGAATAACCGTCGTCTTAAATATCTTTATTATCATTATGTTCTGTAGTATCTTCCACAAAAGTTTTGAAGATTATCGCCTCGTCGTCGTATCCCTTACTGGTTTTATTACCTTAAGACTACTATATACCATTTGTAAACCACTTAATTTATGGCGAAATATCTTACTAATCTTTTGTACAATATCATTTTTTGAATTACTAATTCTTCTTCCTGACTTGTTTTTAGTTTCAAAATTTGGTATAGTAAGTATTGTTTTCATTTCCGTACTTGGATTTATCGATACTTACATTATCGACTTTTTTGAAGAAATATATAATAAAATAGTTTCAAAGATAAGAGGTATAATAAATGAAAGAAAAGAAAGAAAAAAGAAAATTAAATATTCCTAGAATAATATGGATAACAGGGCTCTATATCGCTTTAATAATGATATTTATTCTCGTCGTTATCTTTAAAGTAAAATATCAAGGATAGGTGATAGTATGTTTGTCGATGAAGTTATAATAACTGCTGAGGCTGGTCGTGGTGGAAATGGATGCTTGGCCTACCGAAGAGAAAAGTATGTACCAATGGGAGGACCATATGGAGGAAATGGTGGTAAAGGATCAGATATCATTTTCCAAGCCGACTCTGGTCTTCATACCCTAATTGATTTACGATATCAAAAAAAGATTAAAGGAATAAATGGAAGTAATGGTGAAGGTAAAGGAAAAAATGGTAGTAATAGTGAAAATGTTATTATCAAAGTACCTGTCGGTACGACGATAAAAGATGTCGATACCGGAGTAATTATCGCCGACCTAACTAAAGCAGGAGAAGAAGCAATCATTGCCTATGGAGGAAGAGGTGGAAGAGGAAATGTCAGTCTTGCAACCCGTAGTAATCCATGCCCCTCTTATGCTGAAAATGGAGAGCCTGGCGAAGTTCGAAATGTCAAAGTTGAACTTCGAATGATGGCCGATGTCGGTTTAGTTGGTATGCCATCAGTTGGAAAGTCAACTATTTTATCGATGATTTCTAATGCTAATCCTAAAATAGCCAGTTATCATTTTACGACATTATCTCCTAATCTTGGTGTTGTTAAGACTAAAAATAACGACTTTGTTGTCGCCGATCTTCCCGGCTTAATTGAAGGGGCAAGTGCTGGCGTAGGACTTGGACATAAATTCCTAAAACATATCGAGAGAACTAAAATAATTGCTCATGTTATCGATATGGCAAGTGAAGAGGGAAGAGATCCTTACGATGACTATATTAAGATAAGAAAAGAGTTAGAAGAATTTAGCCCTAAATTACTTATGAAGCCAGAAATAATTATTGCTAATAAAATGGATAGAGAAAAGGCTAAAGATAATTTAAAAAAATTTAAAAATAAAATAAAAAATGAAAACATCTACGAAGTATCTGCGATGTTAAATGAAGGCTTAGATGCTGTAATAAATAAATTGTCAGAAATGACTAAATCACTAGATAGAGAAATATTATATGATGATAGTGTGCAAGAAAGTCATGTTCTATATAAATTTCAAAAAGAAAAAGCCTTTACCATCGTTAAAGAAAATAATACCTATGTCGTAAAAGGAGATACTGTTGAAAAACTATTTAAAATGACAAACTTTAATACTGAAGAAGCATATGAAAGATTTTCTAATAAACTTCGCAGA
>CANQKK010000063.1 GCA_947624475.1 uncultured Bacilli bacterium | reverse complement strand
AAATAAAAGAGTATCAAAAAAGTTATGTAGTATAAAAAGCATATAGATATGACGCCAGTTATATTTATAGTAAATATATAACTATAGTAATAATAATATAACTACCAAGAGAGTGAAAATAGATGTCTTGAATAAAGATATCTATTTTCATAATTAATATAAAATAACCAAAAGAAGTAACTTAAATATTCCAAAAGAAGTAACTTAAATATTCCTTGCTTATTTTAGTCAAATGATATATAATACTTGTAGAAAAAAGGAGAAAAATAGTGAAAGATTTAGAAGAATATGCAAAAAAATATAAGATACCTATTATGCAAAAAGATGGTATTTTATATCTAATAGAATATATCAAAAAAAATAATATTAAAAATATATTAGAAATAGGTACCGCTATTGGATACTCTTCAATTATGATGGCAAATATTAATAAAGATATTAAAATTACTACTATCGAAAAAGATAATCAAAGATATAATATTGCTCTTCAAAATATCAAAAAATACAATTTAACTAATCAAATTGAAGTAATAAATGATGATGCAAGTAATGTTAATCTAAATAAAAAGTACGACTTAATATTTATCGATGCTGCAAAAGGAAAGAATACTCTCTTTTTCAATAAATTCAAAAATAATCTAAATACCGGAGGAACTATCATTACCGATAATTTATCTTTCCATGGACTAGTAGAAAACGTATCATTAATAAAAACCAAAAATCAAAAAAGTATCGTCAAAAAAATAAAAGATTATATTACTTTTTTAGAAAACAATGAAGAATTTATTACCGAGTATATCAATGTCGGAGACAAAATATCTATATCCAAAAGGAGAATAGATAATGAGTAGTCTAATCGTCGTACCAAATAAAAAAGAAGAACTAAGTAGTATTTTATCTAAAGATATTAAAGGAGTAATATTAGGTATCGATAAACTATCTATTTACGATGTTAACTTTACTATCGAAGAGGCTATCTTACTAGCAGATTCTACTAATAAAGAAGTTATTATCGCCATAAATAAAATGCTTCATAATACTGATTTAACACTAGTTAAAGAAGTATTAGAAAAAATAAAAGATAGTAAGATAAAAAAAGTTCTATTCTATGACCTTGGTGTATATAATATTGCTAAGAAAATAAATTTAGATAAAGAACTGATAATTAGTATCGAGCATCAAAATGCTAGTACTTTAAGTAATTCATTTTATTATAATAAAGGAGTAACTTCTGCGCATATAACATCTGATTTAACCCATAAAGAAATAATAAATATCAAAAAAAATACTAAAATGCAAATATATTATACTGCCTATGGTTATCTTCCTATCTTCTATTCGAGAAGAAAACTTCTTACCAATTATTTCAATTATATCAAAAAGAGTAAAACAGATGATACCTATTACATATCTAATAATAACCTAAAGTATATGATAAAAGAAAGAGAATATGGTAGTATTATTTATAGTCCGCTAGTTAACTTGCAAAATGAAATTGATAAACTAGTAGATATCGATTATTTAATTATCGATTTATCATATTGCTTTAGTACTAATATTATAGATAAATTTATCGAAAGAGCAAAAGAAGAAAACCCATATATTGGCTTTTTTAATACTAAGACCACATACAAACTAAAAGGTGATGACAATGAAAAATAAAATAGAATTACTATCTCCCGCCGGAAGTCTCGAGAAATTAAAATTTGCCTTTCTCTATGGAGCAGATGCCTGCTATATCGGGGGAAAAGATTATTCCCTTCGGGCTAATGCCAAGAATTTTAGTTTAGAAGAAATAGAAGAAGCCGTAACATATGCTCATAATTTAAATAAGAAAGTATATGTTACCGTAAATATTATCTTTCACGATGAAGATACAAAAGGCTTAGTTTCTTATTTAAAGACTCTTGCCAAATATCAAGTCGATGCCATTATTTCTTCTGATCCCCTCGTAATAGATATTATAAATAAAAATAAGATTAATTTAAAAGTTCACGTCTCGACGCAGGCTTCCACTTTAAATAGTGAGTCTTCAAAATTTTGGAAAGATCTAGGAGCCGAGAGAATCGTCCTCGCAAGAGAGTTATCGAAAGAAGAAATCAAAGAGATAATTACTTCGTCCAAGATGGAAGTCGAAGTCTTTGCACATGGTGCTATGTGCTCATCATATTCCGGAAGATGCACACTATCTAACTATTTTACCGGTCGTGATGCCAACCGCGGTGGATGTGCCCAGATATGTCGCTGGGAGTTTCCTCTATTTGATAGTAGGGGCATAGAAATTAAAAGTGAAACTAAGTTTACAGCATCCGCTAAAGACTTGATGATGTTAGATGTCTTAGAAGAGATAATAGAACTTGGTGTATCAAGTATCAAAATTGAAGGCCGAATGCGAAGTAATTACTATGTCGCGAGTGTCATTAATACTTACCGTAGTGCGATTGATGACTATTATGATAGAAAACTTACAAAGGCCAGAAAGAATAAGTACAAAAAAGTACTAGATAGAGTTGCTAACCGAGAGGCGACAGTTCAGTTTTGGAATAAACTACCAGGCGTTAATGAACAGTATTACCTAGGAAGAAATGAAGTATCTAATCAGGACTTTCTCGCTATCGTAACTGATTACGACGAAAAAGACAAAATAGTTACGATAACCGAGAGAAATTTTTTCAAGAAAGGTGATAAAGTCGAAGTATTTGGACCTAATATCGATACTTTTAGTTTTACGATGCCCGAAATTTACGATACCGATGGTAATGTAGTCGAAGCCGCTCGTCATCCAGAAGAAATACTAAAATTTAAACTAGATAAAAAAGTCTATAAAAACGACATCATAAGAGTAAAAATAACATAGTTTAGAATATCTAAAAACACAGTAAAATTTATATCCTAAAATATATTTAAATTCACTTGACAAAAATATAAAAATTTAGTAGAATTGTGAAGTGTAATAAAAAGAGCACTAAAACATTATATTTTATTACATAAAAAATAATAGTTTATATCACAAATTACTATTAAATAAGTATAATAGATTATAAAAATAGTTACTACGACAATTCGTAGTAGTTGTTTTTTATAATATATATAAGAATAAAGAAAAAAATAATGAGGTGAAAAATAATGAAAGATAACAAAGTATATCTAACCGATGAGGGTTTTCTCGAATTAGAAGAAGAGTTAAATGAACTTAAAAATGTTAGAAGACCCGAAGTAATAAAAGCATTAAAAGAGGCAAGAGCCCTAGGAGACTTATCAGAAAACGCCGACTACGATGCTGCGAGAGCCGAACAGGCCCAAGTCGAGGGACGTATTCAAGAACTCGAAAGAATAATGGAAAATGCTCAAATTATCGAAAAGAAAAATACTGATAAGGTATCACTTGGTACGACAGTAAAAATAAAATATGCCGATGATGGCGAAATCGATGAATACCGTATTGTCGGCTCTAAAGAAGCAGATCCATCAAATAACAAAATTTCTAACGAAAGTCCAATTGCTAAGGCTATTATGAATGCTAAGGCTGGCGAAGTAAGAAAAGTCGAAAGTCCAAATGGCGAATATGAAGTTGAAATAGTTGAAATTTATTAGGAGGTAAAACATGAAGAAAGAAGTTAACTATAAAGTAAGCGGAAAAGAATGGGAAGAGGCAAAAGATATAGCATTTACTAAAATATCGAAGAAAGCAAAAGTCGATGGTTTTCGCCCTGGAAAAGTACCTAGAAGTGTTTTTGAAAAAAAATTCGGTACGGGAGATATCATAAGTGAGGCAATGGAAGACTTAGTAGACAAAAAATACCACGAAATTATCCTCAAAGAAAAACTTATCCCTGTCGTTGAGCCAAGATTAGAAATCGTATCTGCCGATGATAAAGGTTTCGAAGTAAACATGGTCTTTATCCTAGCACCGGAAGTAAAACTTGGAAAATATAAAGAGTTAAAAGTTAAAAAAGATAAAGTAACGGTAACTAAAGAAGAAATTGACCACGAAATCAGTCATATTCTAGATAGATATGCCGAACTTGTAACAAAAGACGGAAAAGTAGAAGAGGGAGATACCGCTATTATTGATTTCAAAGGATTTAAAGATAACGAAGAATTTGAAGGTGGAAGCGCGGAAAATTATTCTCTCGAAATTGGAAGTCATACATTTATTCCTGGCTTTGAAGAGGGCGTTATCGGAATGAAGAGAGAAGAAAGCAAAGATATCAATCTTACTTTCCCAAAAAACTATATGGCTAAAGATTTAGCAGGAAAAGAAGTTGTCTTTAACGTTACTGTCCACGATATCAAAAAGAGAGTAGTACCAAGTTTAACTGAAGACTTCTTTAAAGATTTAGATATGGAAGGTGTAAGTAATAAAGAGGACCTTGAAAAAGTAATCAGGGAAGAATTAGAAGCACAAAAAGAAAGTGACATCGAGAAAAAATTTACTGACGATTTAATTAAGACCGCTATTAAAAACATGACCGTCGAAATCGATAAAGAAATAATTGATGATGAAACTAATAGAATGTTTAAAAACTTTACAAAGAGACTAGAAATGCAAGGTGTCAGTGAAGAATTATATTTTGCTTATTCTGGTCTAAAAAAAGAAGACGTCCTAAAAGAAATGTCTAAAGAAGCCGAAAATAGAGTAAAAGAAAGATATCTATTAGAAGAAATTATCAAAGAAGAGAATATTAAAGTATCTGATAAAGAATCTGACGAAGAATTAAAGAAAGTAGCAGAAGAATATAACATGAGTGAAGAAGAATTACTTAAAGAATTAGGTTCAATTGATGTTTTAAAATATGATATGTTAATGAGAAAAGCTATTGATATTTTAAAAGAAAATAATTAAGGAGATTACAAATGAGCGTATTTCGAGCAGTTATATTAGGAATTATTCAGGGGATTGCGGAATTTTTACCTATTTCTTCATCGGCTCATTTAATTCTCTTTCCCTATTTATTTGGTTGGAAAGAATCTGGTCTTGCTTTTGATGTAGCCCTTCATTTTGGAACTATGCTAGCCGTTTTAGTAATATTCTTTAAAGAGTGGTGGAATTTATTTATCGGTGCGATAAAAAATATTAAAAGCAAGAAAAAAACTACCGATGGAAAAATGTTTCGGTATTTAGTAGCGGCAACTATCCCCGCTGCCCTAGTAGGTGT
>CANQKK010000062.1 GCA_947624475.1 uncultured Bacilli bacterium | reverse complement strand
ATGCTTAGACATACAAATAAAATACCAAAAGATTTTAAATATACCCAAATATCAGCATATAATATAAAAAATATAGACGATAATAGCAATAATATATTAGAACATATTAAGTATTTATTTTTCTTTTTTAATTTCTTTTTTTCACTTTCGATATCAATAGCAATCATCAAACCACCTTATTATTTTCTAATTTAAGATGTCATTTCCTTCGTCTTTTAAATCTACAATATCATTAACTGGTGAGACTGGTTTTAATTTTTTTAAAGCTAAATAAACTTTTGCTGTCGTAATAGCATCAGCTAAGGCACGGTGAGCTTGAGGATTTTTAATGCCTAAAGTTTCACCAACACTTACTAACTTCATGTTATCACAAGATAATTGACTCTTATATTGTTTTGCCATATGTAATACATCAAAATATTCATTTTCAATGATGATATTACTAAGTCGACCTGCTCTTACTAAAAACTTACTATCAAAAGACATACAATTATATCCGAGCATTATACTATCACCGATAAAATCTACAAATTTTGGGAATACTTCCCAAATTCGTGGGGCATCTTTTACCATTTCATTTGTAATCCCTGTTAATTTCTCAACACTAGGAGGAATTGTTCTTTTATAAGGATGAACTAACTCTTGAAACAAAAATTCTTTTTCTTCAATAATTTGTCCATTAAGCACTTTAATAGCAGCAATTTCTGTAATAGAATCTCTTGTTGTATCAATGCCCGTTGTCTCTACATCAAATGCGACAAAGCTATCAAAGTCAAACATAGTATGCTCAACAGGTATAGGATAGTTATCTACTTTGATTTTCTCTGGTTGCTTTTTATGGATAACATCGTCAAATTGGATATTCAAGGATGTTAGGAATTTCAAATACTTGACTTTATTTTCGTAATCAGCTGGTAAGTAATCTTTTTGTTTTTTATTCACTACATTGATAAATTTTTGATAATCTCTTGTTGCTAGTTCCCTACCCCCTGCATTGATAACAATGTTATATAAACTTTCAGCCAATTTATATCTTCTAGTTTTTGTATAATAATTAGCTAAATCTCTTAAAATAATGATATCGCTAATATTCGCATTTAATAGTTCGATTGCATACTTTTCAGCCATTTCATAGCTATAATCAGAAGTGTATGCATTCATTAAAGCACATTTTATTTTGTTCTTAGAAGATTCGGTAATATCTGTTGAAGATAAGATTGGCAAAGAATAGTCGTATAAAAATTCCTTCAAGTTGCTTGGAACATTGCAATATCTATATAAATAAGCATTGATTATGTAAAACTCTTTTAATGGCGTTTTTAAACTATTTGTTATTTCTACAAGTTTATCATAAAAAGTTTCTTTATCTATGTCTTTATTTATATACATATTTATTAATTCAATATATTCTTCATTATTCACATTCAAACACCACAATTTATTATATTTTATACTTAATCCTCTTCATTAGGATAAGACAAGAATGGCTCATTAGATAGAGTACAATCTTTGTTTTTAATTAATTCATATAATGTACCATCACCGAATAAATCATGACCATCGGCATAATAGCCAACAAATTCATGATTCTCATAGATAAAGATTAAAGACGGAAACTCCCGACAATAGATCCTATCTCCATCTTGATATTTATTTTCGTTAATTTGTTTTTTTAATTCTTCTAAATTAAAAGTTTGTTGCATTTTTATACTTCCTTTCTACTACAATAATAATTAATTTAATATTTTATAATTTTTAAAAAATGTTACATTCATAACATCTCAAAGGGTTAATTACCTTCTTCTCTTTATTTTTAACTAACTTTTTTTGTTTCTAATTTATTTTTTTCACTCAATAAGAAGTCAACCATAAAAGTATTTTTGTTTTGATTGGAAATTTCTAATGCTTGATTTATATCCTTTAAATCGATTATGCCATGCTTAATAAATATGCTTATTCTATTTATTTCATCATTTAAAACATATTTTTCTAATAGTTTAACCTTTGAAAATTTAGGAAGCTCACATTTCTCTATGATTGTCTCAAGAGTTTCATCATCACAGTCCGAAAATAAAAATATTGTTTCAAAATCCTCCAAAGGAACAATATATTTCTTTCCATATTTGGCAAAATCTAAAGAAAGTAAAGAAAGTGTTTCAGATGAAGTATTAGCAAAGCAAGAAGCAACTATACTTGGATTTTTATGTTTCTTCAATTGAGAATTTGTTAAGTCGCTTTCATTTAATACTTCTACTTGCTCCTTTGTTAAGCAATATCCATCTTTTTTTAGAAATTTTGCCAATAGTGGATTAAAAAATATTGTTTTTTGATAAAAGTAATTGGCTTGCAAATTATTTTTTCCTCTTTGCTTAAAATAGGTTGGAAAGTTAATAGTTATTATACCTGTACAACCTTCGAAAGCAAAATGTTCTACATCTTCTAAACTATCTGGAAAAGTAATGGCTGTTAAACTCGTGCAGTTATAAAATGCTCTATTTCCTATTCTTTTTAAACCATTAGGGAAATCTATGGCCATTAATTTTTCACAGCCAAAAAAGGCACATTTACCTAGTGATTCTATACTATCAGGCAAGGAAATTGTAGTCAATTCTTTACAATTTCCAAATACTACATCTTCTATTTTTTTTAAACCATTGGGTAATTCAATTTTTAGTAAACTGGCACAACAAAAGAAGGCTCCTTTTTTGATTTCCTTTAAACTATCTGGAAAAGTAACTTCTCTTAAGTTATCACAACCTTCAAAAGCACCCCAACTGATTAATTCTAAACCGTTTGGTAAATCGATTGTTAGTAGACTTGTACAATCAAAAAAGGCATGATTTCCTATTTTTTTCAAACTAGATGGAAATTCTATATTTTTTATCTCTCTATGATATTCAAATACTTTCTCACCTATTTCTTTTACCTCATCAGGTATTTTTACATGAGTTTCTTTTCCTTTTACTTCAATTAAAACATCATCTACTATATTAAACTTCATAAAGTCTCCACTATGTTTCTTTTATATAACATCGCTATTCTTTTTTAATTTCACCTTAATCATAATTTTTCCATCTAAAGTGGATTCTGTTAAAACAGTTGCCGTTAAGCATTCTGCAAGGGACTTTATCTCTACTCCATCTATGATTTCACCATAAAGGACCCCATCATCATTATACACGTATATCTTATCATCATTCAACTGATACTTAATAGTCAAATTTTCACCAATTTTTGGAAAAACATTTAAATTTTGCCCTAACAATACATGCTTTTCAAGAGGTTTTTTATAATATATTTCAGCAATACTATATATTTCTTTTCTTGACAAAGGTTTAAACCACTTTCTTTTACTAAACTTAGAATTTGCTAAAGCATGAATAGTAATATTGGTAGTAGGAATTGTTCCTACAACTTCCATGGTAGGATTTAAAATATAAAGAGCCGAAATACGAATATCAAGGTGATTTTGATAATAGAATTTTTCAACTGCTGGAATGACCACGCCATCACCATAGATTATTCCATTATCATCAAAAGAATAGCATCTAGAAAATATGTTAAAATATAAAGTTTTCAAGGATAGAGGGAAAATAACAGTTTTTAACTTACGACCATCAAAAATACGACTGCCTAAACTAGTAATATTATTGGATAATATCACAAAATTTAACATTTCATATTGATCAGTCCATATATTATTAGGATTATTAGCAAAAGCATAGTCCCCAATATATTCAAGTTGATTTGGAAAATTTATTTTTTGTAAAAATGAACATCCATCAAAAGCATGGCTACAAATCCTTTTAAGCGTATTGGGTAAAGTTATTTTTTGTAAACTCTTACATTTTGCAAAAGCATAATTATCAATTGTTGTATATCCTTCTGGAATAACAATGGATGTTATATTTTTATAATTGTTTGTACCGTATTTTTTAGATCCAACTCCACATATCTTAATATTTCCAACCTTCTGTGGAAATTCAACAATAGTATCTTTTCCATGATATGCTGTTATAAAACCCGTTTTTTCATCTATCAATTGAATATCCCATATAGGTTTTTCCACCTTTTCCTTCTTTAAAGTACTCTGTTGTCCATCTTTTTTTCTTATTTTTAAATTATTTTTTTCATTTAATAAAAATGACACCATGGAAGTCTTTTTATGCTGATTAGCTATTTCTAATGCTTGGTCTATATATTTAGAATCTATAATTCCATAATGAATCAATACTCTTATTCTCTCCTCTTTATCATTTAAAACATATTCTTCTAGCATCTTGTTCTTTTGTAATCTAGGTAACTCACCCTTTTCTATGATTAGTTCAAATGTTTTATCATCACAGTTCGAAAAAATTTCTTCAAAGGTTTTCCGAATATTTTTACCACTCAGTGTAAAATTATGACTTTTTATGGAATCTAATAGCCAACCTAACTCATCTAAAGTTCCATATAGTGCACATAATTTTAAAATAAATAACATAATCTTTTGGTCATTTATTTCGTCTGTAAATAAAGATTCAATAGCCGAACATGTATCTTGATTAGGATTCAGTAATTTATAATTAAAGAAAATTGCGGAATGGTCATCTGAAAATTGAAATATTTTCTTCTTCTTTTTCTTCAGTAAGACTAAACTATTTATCCCTATCTTTTTTATATTATCTGGAAAAATTATTGTATTAATTTTTTTACAATCTGCAAATAGATTTCTTATTATTACCCTTAAAGCTTTATATTCGTATATTTCTATTGTGTTTAAACGATTTGGTAAGTGTATTGTGGTTAAGTTTTCACAACCAGAAAAGATGTCATCTTCTATTTTTTCTAAACTATCTGGTAAATGGATTTTTGTTAAACCTATACAACCATTAAATGCATTCCAATTTATTTCTTTTAAATTATCGGGAAAATGTAATTCTGTTAAACTGCTGCAATTGATAAATGCATCACGTCCTATTCTTTCTAAGTCATTTGGAAATTCTATAGTTTTTATTTCTTCGTGATTTTTAAATACTTTTCCACTAATTTCTTTTACCCCATCAGGTATTTTTACATGAGTTTCTTTTCCTTTTACTTCAATTAAAACACCATCTACTATATTAAGCTCCATAACTACTCCACTCTATCTTTCTATTTGTATCAAAATTTATTTTTAAACCATCT
>CANQKK010000061.1 GCA_947624475.1 uncultured Bacilli bacterium | reverse complement strand
ATCAACAGGATTAGTAACATTATTTTTACTATCGACATTGACATATAGATAACCATCTTTATCTCGATTAATAAATAAGAAATATATTACTACGATTCCAAAAAGACCTATACCTAAAAATATCATACTTTGTATAAAAACTCTTATCTTTTTCATGTCCATACCCTCCTATCTTAATAATAATTTATTATAAACTTGGTCAAATATTTTATTAAATTCCAAAACTTCTTCCATCGTATTTTTATAACTTAGACTAATTCTAATACTAGATGATGCTATATCTTTATCTTTATATACAGCATATACCGCCCTCGAATAATCACCTATCGAGCAGGCACTTCTCGTCGATATAAAAATATTTTCTTCTTCCATTGCATGAATAAACGTCTCAGGCTTTACTCCCTTTATACTAAAATTAATAATATAAGGAATACTCTTTTCCGTACTATTTATATGAACATTATCATACTTTTTTAAACTATCAGTAATTTTTTTATTCAACTTCCAAACATAATCATAATTATCTAAAATATTAGCAGTAACAAGTTCTATTGCCCTCATCAAACTCGTAATAAGAGGAAGAGGCGGAGTTCCAGACCTATACTCGGTAGTGGACTTTCCTCCATGAATCAAGTTATCGATAACAATACTATCTTTCTTTATCAGAAGTCCTATTCCCTTAAGACCAAATATCTTATGTCCCGACATACTAAAAAAGTCCATATCATCAAAATCAATATCTATCTTACCAATTGCTTGCGTTCCATCGACATGTAAATAACACTTCGGATAATTATCACAAATCTTCTTTATTTCTTTAATATCTTGCTTAATTCCAAGTTCACTATCGACCAGAGAAATAGCCACAAGAATTGTCTTATCATTAATTAAATTTTTAAAGTCTTCTAAATCAATTCTTCCATCACTATTTAATTTGACATAAGAAATAACAAACCCCTTACTTTCCAAGTAACTGCAAGTTTTCGTAACCGAAGAATGCTCTAGAGGACTGATAATAATATGATTTCCTCTCGATTTATACTTAGATGCTATGCCCTTTAAAACCATATTATTAGATTCCGTTGCTCCCGAAGTATAGATAATTTCCTTATTTCTTAAATCAAGTATCTTACCTATCTTACTAGTAGCATAACTTTCAAGTTCTTTCGATTTTATGCCGAGGCTATGAAGTGAATTAGCATTTCCCGGATAATTTATAGAAGTTTTATTAAAAGTATCTAACACTCTATCATCAGGTATCGTCGTAGCACTATTATCAAAATATATCATATTATTCCTCCTCGTCATTACATATTTTAACACATATCCAAAGAGAAATAAAGAAAAAGAGTTGATAAAACAAATATCAATTCTTTTCTATTTACTAACTGGAAGTACAGAAACAGATCTCGCTATCTCGAGTAGTTCTGACTTCGAAAGTTTATCACTTACGACGTAGTATTCAATATTATTATCGATCCAATTAATCGAATTATCATTTACAATAGCCACCGTCGAAGCCATAAGTTCCAGTTCTCCATATGTCGGAACGATAAGATGCTCCTTTTCGCAGGCGACAGTCTCTTCAATTAACATAAACGGATTATCACCATCGAAAGTTAGAATTAATCTCTCTCCATTATCTTTACTTACCTTCTCCGTATTAGTCAAATACGTATTCGATGGAATATACATCGGATATATGACGTCCTCTATCGAACTAGTCTCCTTCGTATTTGAACTATCTGTCGTATACTTACCATTTGTACTTTCTTCTTTATTTTCAGCATTATTATCCTTATTTTCTACTCCCGAATTATCTTCACTATTATTTTCCGTAGCATCTGTACTTTCCTTATTATCTCCGCTATTTTCTTCGGCCTTATTTTCTGTATTATTTTGATTTTCCTCAATATCAATTATCTCTTTTAAATCAAAATAATTATCATCAAATTTACTATTTAAATCCACTTTACTAAAGTTCATCGTTATCTGAGGATTACCATCAGTATCTAATACGACGACCTTTTTAATATTAGCATCCTTATCTAGTGTTATCTCTTGTTTTACTAGTTTTTGATTATTAGGATAATTTGCTGCGACTACTATTTTATAATTACCATTTTCTTCTTTAAAAGTTCTATTTTCATCACTATTTATATCATCTAACAAAGGAGCAAGTAAATATACTTGGGAATTATTGTAAGGCCAATCACTTTGAAATTTAAAACTTTTATTTATTCTAGGCGTTACAACATATACTCCATCACTATTTCTTAAGATAATCTGCTGGTGATTATTTACAGTATTAACTAAATCAACTTTATAATTATCCTTTTTAGCATAACTTACCTTAACATCGTAAGTAAATACATCCTCATTATTTACAATTTCCAGTGTTCCCTCGATGTAGTAAGAATCCGAAGAATCTATTTTATCCGATAGTTTTTTAATAATATCCTTCTCTCCAACCTTTCCACAACCACTAAAAATAAACAGTCCAACAATTAGTAAAAATAATATCTTTTTTTTCATGTTTCACCTCTTCATTCTTTCTGATAAAGTATATTAATTAAAATTATCTAATATGATGAATAATTTATAAAATTTTACACAAAATAAAACTAAAAAGGAGGATAATCATGAATATATTATATAAGATAGCATTAGCTATAAGCATCATCGGTTGTATTAACTGGGGATTAGTAGGAATTTTTAATTTCAATTTAGTCGAATACTTATTCGGTGATGGTTCTATGCTAACGAGAATCGTCTATGTATTAGTTCTTATATCAGGCCTTATCGATATTGGTATATTTACTAAAGATTTGGATTAAACTACGAATTTTGAAATTACGTAGTTTTTTATTTTACAGTTTTAACGCTTTTTTTATATTTTCTATCACTTTTATAGAATTTTTTTCTTTTTTTTGATATCATTTAATTAGGTGATTAACTTGAATTACAGAACCAATTTCAATAGTGCTTTTGCAAACCGTGGAATGGGTCTTGAAAACGACATCAACGAAACAAATAATTACTATCGTACTTATGATATTGCCCTTATTTACAAGAAGCCCACTCCCATTCGTATAACTAAAACTGACTACGAAAATTTAAGAATCACTGATGGTTTTTTTGAAACTCAGTCGACACTCGACTATAATGGTGTCTACCGAGGTTTCTATATCGAATTTGATGCCAAGGAAACTAAAAGTAAGACAAGTTTTTCAATAAACAATATCCATAAACATCAGATCGAATATATAAAAAAAGCCCTTAAGCATGGTGGTATTATCTTTCTCATCGTAAGATTTACTACATTAAAAAAAGATTATATACTAAAAGGAAATGAACTTTTAAACTTTATCGAAACACAAAACCGAAAATCTATTCCTTTAGAATATTTTGAAAAAAACTGCTATAAAATAGAGATAAAGTATGCTCCGAGATTAGATTACATTAAAATAGTCGATAAATTAATCGAAGAAAAAGTTTTACTATCATAATTTAATAACAGTTTATAATATTAAAAAGTTTATTAATATTATTTACCATGCTAATTTATTTATGTATCTACTTTAGATAAATATTAAAAAAGAATAAAAGTTCAAAATGATAAAGAAAATTTATCGAAAGAGAAAGGAAGTTGAGTTTGTGAAAACTAGAGATCGCAAAAAAGGTATTAAAAAAGAAAAAGATAAAATAAAAGAAAGAGAAAAGAAAGTAAAAACTAAAAAAAAGCCAAAAAAAACTGATGTCGTAATTGATAGTGATAGTCTTTTATCAAAAGATTCAGAAGAGATGATTATTGAAAATAAAAGAAGAAATGATAGCGTTAAAAAAATAAAAACGCGAAATCGAAAAAAAGATAGAAATCGTGATTCTGGAGAAAGAAAGAAAAAGAGAGGAATTGGTAAAAAGATATTAATTATCTTTTTAGGTTTTGCTCTATGTTGTGTCGCCCTTGCGATGGCCTTCTTCTTATATATCGTCATAAGTACGGGAAACTTTGATCCCGAGGCCTTAAAAAATCAAGACCAAACTCTTATCTTAGACAAAGATGGCGAAGTTGTCACAACGCTCGGAGCCCAAAAGAGAGAGTCAGTTCACTATGACGATTTACCACAAGTTTTAATAGATGCTATCATCGCTACCGAGGACTCGAGATATTATCAGCATGGCGGTGTCGATTTAGCAAGATTTATTAAAGCATCAGTTCTTCAACTTACCGGTCATACTGATGCCGGTGGTGCTTCTACTCTGACGATGCAAGTTGTTAAAAATAACCTAACTGATAATAGTCAGAGTATCATTCGTAAATTTAAAGACGTTTATCTATCAGTCTTCTTTATGGAAAAGAAATACACCAAAGAAGAAATACTCGAATTATATGTAAACGATAGTTGCCTAGGAGGAACTGTCTATGGTGTCGAAGAAGCAAGTAAATACTACTTTGGAAAAGATGTATCACAGCTTACTCTTCCCGAAGCCGCATTAATCGCCGGTATGTACCAGGCACCTAATAGATATAATCCATATAAAAACCCTGAGGCTGCTTACGAAAGAAGAAAAACCGTTTTATCACTGATGGTAAGACACGGATATATAACTAAAGAAGAAGAACAAATGGCTAATGCTGTTCCTATCGAAAGCATGCTAAAAGAAAGTTCTACCGAAGAAGATTACTATCAAGGATACATCGATACAGTTGTCGAAGAAGTTGAGAGAGTAACAGGAAATAGTCCTGTGGCCGTATCGATGAAAATATACACCGCTTTAGACCGTAACATACAAGAAGGCTTAAACAAAGTTCTAAGTGGTGAAGCCCACGATTGGGAAGACTCCGAAGTTCAAGCGGGTATCGCTGTCACCAATGTAAATGACGGTACTATCGTCGCAATCGGAGCCGGAAGAAATCGTACCGCAGGAGACTGGAACAATGCTACGCAATCACACAGACAACCGGGAAGTACTGCAAAACCACTATTTGACTATGGTCCTGGTTTTGAATATAACGATTTCTCAACCTATACCCTATTCAATGACGAACCATGGGGATACACTAACGGACCATCGATTAATAACTGGGATTTTGGTTACGAGGGCTTGATAACTCTTCGAAGAGCCTTAAGTTACTCACGTAATATACCCGCTCTTAAAGCCTTCCAATCA
>CANQKK010000060.1 GCA_947624475.1 uncultured Bacilli bacterium | reverse complement strand
CTCTTCGTTAAAGTGAGAAGTTTGTAAACATTGTTACCCGCTCTTGCAAAAGATTCAAGTCTCGGAGTAGCGGATCCCAAAAGAACCGGACAATTATGATATTTACTCCTCATAATAGCAATTTCTTTAGCATCATACCTCGGATTATTATCTTGCTTATAAGAAGAAGTATGTTCTTCATCGATAATAATAACTCCAATATTAGTAAACGGAACAAAGATAGCACTTCTCGTACCAATTACTATTTTAACTTCACCATCTGTAATTTTTCTATATTCATCGTACCTTTCCGTATCAGATAATTTAGAATGTAAGACAGCAATAACTTCCCCAAACCGTGAAATAAATTTACCTACTATCTGCGGTGTAAGACTAATTTCCGGAACTAGCATAATAGCCTCTTTCCCCATCTTTAGCACTTCTTCGATTATATCCATATATACTTCCGTCTTACCAGAACCAGTAACCCCATAGAGTAAAAAGGTCTTTGAACTATTAATAGACTTCTTAACTTCCATCGATACCCTATTTTGTTCTTCGGTCAAAGTAACTCTCTTATAATTACTTAAACCCGTATATTTATATCTCTTAGCCTCTTCCAAGACAATTTCAGCAAGATTATTTTTAACAATTGTCTTAATCGAACTAGATACCCTACTTATCTTCAAATCTTTCTCTTTAAGTTTACAAAGTAGTTCTATCTGTCCTTCATACTTACACCCTTTTATATAATCATCTATCTCTTGGATAGTTTTAACTCTTCGAAGATACTTATCATATTTTATCTTAATATTTGAGTTAACCTCGGCCTTCAGTGCCTTCGGAAGCATCGCTTGATAGCAGGACACTAAAGAGCATAAAAGCCCCTTACTCATATCCTTTCCTAGACGTAACATCTCTTCATTAAGTACCGGCTCTTTATCAGTAACATCTATTATTTCCTTTATTTTATCTATTCCAATCTTAACTTTGACATCTACATCCATGACAAAACCCTCGATAATCATTTTACCAAAAGGTATTTTAACCCTAACTCCAACCTTAATTTTATCCCGAAGAGAAAGTGGAACAGAATAAGTAAAAGTCTGATCGACAGCTTTTGCTCCAATTTGTGTTAGTACATCAATATACATAAACTCTCTCCTTTTCAATTAAAATTAATCATACCATAATTCTATCAAATTTATTAGAAAATGGCAATAAAAAAAGACTGACACTATATTTTAATCAGTCATTAAAAGTTCTAAATTATATCCACCTACTACTAAATAGATACAAATAAAATTTATCTTGATATTCTCTACTAAAAAAAATTATCTTATTAACCATTTCTTTTCTAAATTTCATATTAAAAGTAAAAGTATTAAACTTCTTCATAAATTCCCTCTTATAAATATTATCAGTAAGATATAAGTATACACTTTTATCTATCCACTTCATCGTATCAAGTTCCCTATTATCTTTTATATCATATAAAAAGATAACATCTCGGTACCAATTAATAAACTCAAAAGTAAATTCATCATCATATTCAATATCATAGTCAGTAATATAATCATAATACTCACATTTATCAGTAACACTTTTTATTTTTTCAATATCCAAAGTATGCACCATTTCCAGTCATTCCTTTTCTATTTTTTTCAATTATAACAACTTTAGTACTACTTTGTAAATAGAAGTGACATATTTCGGCAAAACTAGATTTTTTTTACTTACGAACAAGTAAATTATATCATCGTACAAAATTGTCGAAAAAAGAAAAAAAGTACGATACATCGTACAAAATTGACAAGAGCAAAATACCATGATATAATTATAACTGTCAGGAGATGATTATTTATGATTAAAAGAGAAAAATATTTAAAAGACATTAGACCCTTTTATGATGAAGATTTAATTAAAGTTATAACTGGTATAAGAAGAAGTGGAAAATCCACATTACTAGGACAAATTGTCGATGAATTAAAGAAAAAGACAGACAATAACCATATAATATATATTAATTTTGAAGATGTAACCTATTCAGATATTAAAGATTTTAAAGATTTAAATAACTATGTTTTAAAACTAATAAAAGACCAAAAAAAATACTATCTATTATTTGATGAAATTCAAAATGTACCACAGTGGGAAAAAACCATTAACTCCCTTAAGGCAACTCAAAATGTATCATTATTCATAACCGGTTCCAATAGTGACCTACTATCGGGAGATTTAGCCACTCTCTTGTCGGGTAGATATGTAAGTTTTAAAATTCAACCCTTTACTTTTGGAGAAGTCTACTTACTTAAAAAAAATCAAAATCAAGAAGACTTGTTCTTCGATTATTTGAAATGGGGAGGAATGCCCCAAAGATTTAGATTTGAAGACGAAAAACAAATAAGAACATACTTATCTGATGTTTATGATTCCATTGTCATGAAAGATATAATCAAAAGATTTAAAGTTAATGACATTGACTTATTTAACCGAATAGTAGAGTATATTATGACAACACCTAGCCAAGTCTTTTCAGCCGATAATCTATCACTTTACTTTAAAAATAATGATGACCGAAAAGTATCTAAAGAAACTATTTACAATTATCTAGAATATATGTGCCGAGGATTATTAATTTCAAAAGTTGATCGATATGATGTCCGAGGAAAGAGAATCTTAAATGGAAAGTATAAGTATTATCTATCCGACTTAGGTCTCGGCCGAATTATGAATGTTTCCAAAAAAGAACAACTAGGTGCCTATTTAGAAAACATCGTTTATAACGAATTAATATATAGAGGATATGATGTCAAAATAGGAACAGTGGAAAATAGAGAAATTGATTTCATAGCAATTAAAGATGGAAAAAAAGAATATTATCAAGTTTGTTATCAAATAAGCGATGATGAAAAGATTAATGAAAGAGAATTTGGAATTTATAAAGAAATTGATGATAATTATCCTAAATATGTTATTTCTATGGATAAATTCGATTTATCACAAGATGGTATTATCCATAAAAATATTATCAAATGGTTATTAGAAGATAAATAGTAATTATTTATAAGTATATATGTAAGAAAAAAAGAAGCATTACACCAGCTTCTTTTATTTCTTTAAAAGTTCTTTTCTCGATAAGTTAAGTTTACCTTTTTTGTCATATCCTGTAGCAATAGCACTAACCTCATCTCCAACCTTAAATAAATCTTTTGGCTTATCTACTCTCTTAGTATCAAGTTGTGATACATGAATAAGTGCTTCACATCCAGGCCAAAGTTCGACAAAGATACCAAAGTCTTCGACCGAGACAACTTTTGCCGTATATACTTTACCAATTTCTACTTCTCTAGCAATATTCTTAATCCTCTTTGCTGTATTATTAATAATATCTCTATCAGTATGATAGATAACTACTCTACCATCATCTTCAATATCAACTTTTACTGCATTAATATCATTTACTGTATTTACATTACTACACTCTAGTATAATCTTAGTAATCATCTCTCCTCCACGACCGATGACATCCTTAATCTTATCAGGATTAATCATAAATACTTCCGTCTTAGGAGCATATTTCGATACTTCTTCTCTAGGACACGCAATTTGTTTTTCAATGACATCTAGTATCTCAAATCTCGCCTTCTTAGCCTGAGCAAGAGCCTCTTTTAATATTTTCTTATTAATACCACTTATCTTAATATCCATCTGAAGAGCCGTAATACCCTCTCTCGTACCAGCAACTTTAAAGTCCATATCTCCAAGATGATCTTCCATACCTTGAATATCTGTCAAAATAGTATAATCATCTACATGGGTAATAAGCCCCATAGCAATTCCTGCTACTGGTCTCTTAATTGGAACACCCGCTGCCATAAGAGCCATTGTTCCAGCACAGATAGTAGCCTGACTAGAAGAACCATTACTCTCCAAAATCTCCGATACTACTCTTATTGTATAAGGGAACTCTTCCTCACTAGGAATAACATAAGATAGTGCTCTCTCTCCTAATGCTCCGTGACCTATTTCTCTTCTTCCTGGTGCCCCGTATCTTCCTGTTTCTCCAACTGAGAAAGGAGGGAAATTATAGTGAAGCATAAATCTCTTTGCATCTTCTATTCCAAGTCCATCTAATATTTGATGTTCTCCGAGCGCTCCTAGTGTAACCGTAGCAAGAGACTGCGTCTGACCTCTTGTAAATAGAGCCGAACCATGTGTTCTAGGAAGCAAATCTATATTCGTCGATAATGGTCTTATCTCGTCCATTGCTCTTCCATCCGCTCTCGTCTTCTCTTTTACGACGATATTTCTAAATAGTTCATATTCGATACTATGAAAGATAAGCGCTACCTTAGTTAAAAGTTCTCTAAGTTCTTCATCTTTCATCTTATCTTCATTTTCTACTCGGTACTTTTCCGTAACCTCTTCCTGAAGACTATCGATAGTGGCATACTTCTCTAACTTATCTTTAATACGAAGGGCACTATCTAATCTCTCCCTTACCAAAGAGTCTACTTCTTTTCTAAGGTCATCAGCAATTTCTAATTTCTCATACTCCATATCCTCTTCGCCAATAGTGCCCACTATCTCTTCTTCAAAAGCAATAAGTTTCTTAATTGCTTCATGACCAAATAGTAGAGCCTCTAACATATCATCTTCCGATACTTCTCTTGCTCCTGCTTCAACCATATTGATAGCATCTTTAGTTCCTGCTACCGTAAGGTCAATATCTGATTTTTCAGACTCTTCAACCGTAGGATTAATAATTAACTTACCATCTACTCTTCCGACCTTAACTCCCGCTACCGGTCCATTAAACGGTATCTTACTAATTGATAATGCAAGAGATGAACCCAAAAGAGCTGTAAGTTCTGGTAAATTATCTTGATCGACTGATAGGACTGTATTTACAACCTGTACTTCATTTTTAAAATCCTCAGGAAATAGCGGTCTAAGAGGTCGATCAATCATACGAGCAGCAAGCGTCGCAGCATCGGTAGGTCTTCCCTCTCTCTTAATAAATCCTCCCGGTATCTTACCTACTGAATATAATTTTTCTTGATATAGTACCATTAACGGAAAAAAATCCGATAAAAGATTAGCCTTTTTACTAGCAACTGCTGTACTTAAAATAACCGTATCACCATATCTTACAAGTACTGCTCCATCTGCCTGTTTAGCAAGTTCTCCATTTTCAACTATTATTTTTCTTCCATAAAAATCTAATTCAAATGTTCTCTTCATTACTTACCTCCATTTTTACATCACATTTTTCAATTAAAATAATTATTACTAATTAAAGGCACTCAAAAAAGAGTGCCTACTTTTACATAATTTATCTTCTAAGTCCTAGTTTTTCAACTACTG
>CANQKK010000059.1 GCA_947624475.1 uncultured Bacilli bacterium | reverse complement strand
ATTACAAAGACTCAATTGTATCGGGAACAACTTTATTTAGATATTTCATATTTGCTTCTTTAGCATACTTGTTTACGATACTATTGAGTCTTTGTAATCTTTCTTCTTTAACTTCCAAAGAAATATCATCTTTTAATTTAGCCGCAGGCGTTCCCTCTCTCTTCGAATAGATAAAAGTGTATGCTAAGTCAAATTTAAGTTCGTTATAAATATCGATTGTCTTTTCAAAGTCTTCATCACTTTCATTAGGAAAACCGACAATAATATCAGTTGTAATACTAACATTTGGTATTTTCTTTTTTAATTTATAAAATAAAGTCTTATACTCCTTAATATTATATTTTCTATTCATCTTCTTTAATATATCGTCACTACCAGACTGAATAGGTAAATGAATATACGGCATAATATTATCGTATTTAGCAATAACATCGATCATTTCATCAGTAAAATCCCATGGATGAGAAGTTACGAATCTAATTCTCTTAATTCCTGTTTTAGCAGTATCTGAAAGTAATTCTGCCAATGTATAATTATCTTCCAAATCTTTTCCATAAGCATTGACATTCTGTCCTAACAAAGTAACTTCTAGGTATCCATTATCACGAAGAGACTCTACTTCCTTTAAGATATCTTCGTGCTTTCTACTTCTTTGCTTGCCTCTCGTGTATGGAACGATGCAATATGAGCAAAATTTATCACAGCCATACTGAATATTTACCCATGCTTTGTATTTGGAATCTCTTTTGACGGGCAAGCCTTCGATGACATCTCCTTCGACTGAATATACCTCAATATCCTGTTTTTTTTCTTTCATGACATTGTCCAAAAGTTTAGGTATCTCGTAGATATTATGTGTTCCGAGGACAATATCGACCCACTTATACTTTTCTTTTAAAGTATTAGATACCGATTCCTCCTGAGGCATACAACCTCCAATAATTGTGATAATATCTTTGTTTTTTTCTTTTAAATGTTTAATTCTACCCAATATTCCCATAACCTTATTATGAGCATTCTCTCTAATAGCACAAGTATTTAAAATGATGACATCTGCTTTTTCCATATCATCAGTTAAAGTATATTTAAGCTCTTTCATAATACCTGAAATATTTTCACTATCGTGGACATTCATCTGACAACCATAAGTCAAAATAAGATACTTCTTACCTTTTCCAATATCTTTAACACTATCAGGTATTTTATACTTATCATATAAAAATTCTACTTTTTTATCTGTTCTTTTTCGGGCTTCTTTTATATTTGGTAAATTCATAAATATCACATCCTATATAACATTTGAATTAACATACTAATAATTCTATCATAATAAATAAAATATTCCAAGAATTATTTAGTAATATTTTTTTAATTATCTTTTAAGAATCTTTCCTTTCGAATGAAGATAACTATATTGGTTCATAAAACTATTATTTTCTTCTATTTTTTTATTGACACGATAACACCAGTAATCTACTTCTCGCTCCCAAAAATAGTACTTTCCATCTAGGTCACCTGCATCTCTATTTATATATAAATCGTAGATAATAAATTCATTTAAGGCATCTAGCGCTCTTCTGGCAGGACTACTGATTCTTGCATAACCGTTAATTTTAAGTCCGTTATGATATACGTCCTCGGAAGCATAATAAGCGCTTCCCATAAAACTTCTAATCGTATGAGATAGATGGGCATTTTTTATTCCTGGATAGTTAATGTCTTTGGCAACTAGTTCGATATATTCGTCGTTGCAGACTGGCTGAACTCGGTAAACTAGAGGCAGAGAAAGTTTAAAATATTTACTTATTAAATCAGGAAGTCTATTGGCAAAAATCATGCTGTTTTCGACCATATTATGAGCTTTTGATAAGTGGGCTTTGGCACTATTAGTGTTATCGTTATTCGAAAGAATATTATCCATTTGATGAAGAGCCCTAACGTGCAAGTTATCTTTCGATAGTCTTCCCATTAAATTAGATAAATTAATTAAAATATCACGAACTTCTGATGGATATTTATCTTCTAGTATATCATCTACCATATCGTAAGATAATTTGTTTTTATTGATAACTACTCCCGGTACTATCCTGACCGTATCTAAAAGTATAGTATAATCGGTATCTACTTTCATGACAAAAGTAAAAGTATTTGTCTTTTTACCGGGAATAATCGACAGAAGATCATTTGCTAAATATTCTTCAAAAATATGTATATCAAAGTATTCTGAAAAGATAGTCTCTCCTCTAGTTAAAGCCTCTTTCATAACATTAGAACTATATGGAATAATTGAGGGTACATTAGCTAAATGGATATAAAAAGTATATGTACCATCAGTATTTTTTTCAATATATAGAGCATCATCTAAACACTTGTCTTCCGGGGCATCGATCGTAATAATATTTTGTTTTGTAAAATCGGTAATATTATTACCGTTATAGGTAATATTTTCTAAATTATCGGGAAAGATAAAAGATACGTTGTATTCTTTTGCTACTTCTTCTCTCGTCATATTTAAATCATTTTTAAGTTTACATACCAATTCTCTAACAAAATCTTTATCTATTCTTTCTAATACTTTCATTATCATCTGATTAGAAGATAGTAAATTGGTATAAGCCTTTCCTCGCAAAAATAAATTAATAACCTGATTATAATATTTTATTTCTGATTTATTGGAAGAATCTAAACTAATAAATCTAAGTATGACCTCCATAAATATAGCGGGCAAAAGAGTGCTATTTTCTAAGGTTTTCATATTATCTTGCATATATCTATTTAGGACTAAAATATTTTTCTTTTCAAATATTAAATAATTAATAAAGAAATACTTTTCGGTCTTATTTTTCTTAAGTGATAGAAGAAGACATTTGTTTTGAATATCAAAAAATTTCATCAAATAATCTTTTGTTTCATTTTGTTTGTTATTTTTTGTATTCTTCTCTAAGTTATCTAAAAAAGCATTAATTTTTTTATGTAATTTATCTAAGTATTTTGTATTGCTATCATCATCGTAGATAAATTTATTTAATATACTTAATATATCATCTATAATGTCATAGTCTTTATTATTGGATCTTCTAATAATTGAAGATGACACGTTAAGTAATATAGGAGTTGTTGTATCAAAATCGCTTTGTAATTCTTTTAATAGTTCATCTATATTATAATCTCTATCTAAGATTTTTCTTTTTATTTCCATCTTCTTATTATTATCTGTCACCAAAATGCACCTCTTATATATTTAATTTTTTTTATAGTCAGTTAAAATACTTAGGAAAGCCTCACTTGGTATTTCAACTTTTCCAATTGTCTTCATCTTCTTTTTACCTTCTTTTTGTTTATCGAGGAGTTTTCTCTTTCGCGTAATATCTCCGCCATAACATTTGGCAAGAACGTCTTTTCGCATCGCTTTGATATCACTTCTTGCAATTACTTTACTTCCAATTACGGCTTGAACGGGAACTTCAAATAGTTGTCTTGGAATAATATTTTTAAGATTGTCGACCATTTTTCTTCCTCTATCGTAAGCAAAATCTTTGTGAACGATAAGTGATAAGGCATCTACTACTTCACCATTTAGAAGAATATCCATCTTTACTAGATCGCTCTCTTTATATCCTATTATTTCATAGTCAAAGGAAGCAAAGCCTTTAGTCGAAGACTTGAGCCTATCGAAAAAGTCATAGACTATTTCGGAAAGTGGTAGTTCGTAGTGAATATTAACTCTCGTCTTATCTAAATAATCGATCGATTTATATATTCCTCTTTTATCTTGACATAGTTCCATAATTGGTCCGATATAATCACTAGGTACTAAAATATTTGTAAATATATATGGTTCTTTAATGCTTTTAATCTTAACTTTATCGGGCATCATACTGGGATTATCGATAAAGATGATACTGCCATCGGTAAGATTAATCTCGTAATTGACAGATGGAGTCGTAGCAATGATATCTAAATTAAATTCTCTCTCAATTCTCTCGGCAACTATTTCGAGGTGTAATAGTCCTAAAAAGCCCATTCGAAAACCAAATCCTAAAGTACTAGATGATTCTTGTTCGTAAGTTAAAGAAGCATCATTTAATTTTAACTTCTCGATTGCTTCTTTTAAATTGGGATATTTGGCAGGTTCAATGGGATAGACACCGCAGTAGACCATCGGTTTCATTGGTTTATATCCGGGAAGAGGCCTCTCGGCTTCATTCATACTATCGGTAATGGTATCTCCTACTTTAACGCTCTCCAAACTCTTAATCGATGCTGTAATAAAGCCTACTTCTCCGGCACTTAGAGACTCTACTTCTCTTTCAAAAGGGGTATTTTCTCCAAGACCTACGACGTCGTAGATAGCACCGGTGGTCATCATCTTAATCTTTGTCTTGAGGGTTAGAGTTCCCGAGACTACTCTAACTAAGATAACAACTCCTCGATAAGGGTCAAAATAACTATCAAAAATCAAGCACTTAAGTTTATCTTCTATTTTTTTAGGAGGAGGAACTCTATCGATTATAGCATCTACTAACTCTTGGATACCTTCTCCTGTTTTAGCAGATACTTTAATAATTTCTTCTTCCTTAAATCCAAAAGTATCTGATAGTTCTCTTACTACTTTGGGAATATCGGCACTAGGTAAATCAATTTTATTAATGACGGGAATTATCTCTAAGTTATTATCTAAGGCTAAATAGACATTAGCAAGAGTCTGAGCCTCGATTCCTTGGGTTGCATCGACCACTAAGATTGCTCCCTCACAGGCTGCCAAACTACGAGATACTTCGTAACTAAAATCGACATGTCCCGGTGTATCGATTAAATTTAAAACATATCCTTTATAATCTAATCTTACAGCATTTAACTTAATGGTAATCCCTCTTTCTCTTTCAATATCCATATTATCGAGAAGTTGGTCTTTCATCTGTCTTTTATCGATGGCACCAGTATATTCTAAAATACGATCAGCTAAAGTACTTTTACCATGATCGATATGTGCTATAATACTAAAGTTTCTAATCTTATCTATTCCCATTTATAAAGCCTCTTTCTCTTTATCTATTATAACATTTATCTTTTACCATGTAAATCTAACTATCAATAAAATTTTATAATTTTGGTACGATAAAAATAATTTTATAATTGTCTTAAGCTTTGTTTGTATATGAAAATAGATATCTTTATTAAAGACATCTATTTTCACTCTCTAGAGTAGTTATATCATTCTTACTATAGTTATATATTTAATATTTATATAACTGACGTCATATCTATATGCTTTTTATACTACATAACTTTTTTGATACTCTTTTATCTCTTCGATAGTTTTGCCTGTTACTTGTGATATGAAGTTATAATCTGCTTTTGCTTTTAACATATTAATTATAACTTC
>CANQKK010000058.1 GCA_947624475.1 uncultured Bacilli bacterium | reverse complement strand
TAAATAATAGAGTGAAAATAGATATTTTCAAAAAAATGGAAATATCTATTTTTTAGTTTCTTTTTTGTTTTATATCTCATAATAATTATTATGAGATATTTAGTATTAATTATAAGTATTCTTTTTTTATGTTCTTGTTCGAAATCATATACCATTAAATTAGAAGACTACAACTATTTAGAAGAAGATTCTCTTAGGTTTATTAGAACTAATAATGAAACATCTATTTTAATAAATAAAGATAGTGAGTATTATCTTTTACTACTTAATAAACCTAATATTAATATTGATGTCGATTATCTCATTAAATATAAAAGTACTAATAATAAAAAAATAAAATCTAAAGAAGAGTATATTCTTAAAGATAATCTTGTTTTAGATGATGTAATTTTTAAATTAAATGATAAGATAGAAATTCAACTAAATAATAATAATTTTTGTATCTATATTAAAAATATTAACCAAGATAATTTTAGTACCTGTGATTTCATCTATTTATATAATCCTGATTATAATTTTTATATAACATTAAATAATAATATAAAGGTTCTCTTCTATAATAGTTATAATAGGTTCAATTATAAGTTTATGGAGCATCTTGCCTTCGTCTGGATTGATACCTATATTATTAGCCCAACAGACTATACAACTGTAACTATAAGTAATGATAGTTTTACTATTAAGCAAGATAAAATAAGAGGAAAAACTATTCACAAAAAATAAAAATCATAGTATAATAAGCTCATAAAGTTATATATCAGTAGAAGAAGTATAATAAAAGAAAGGATAATCTAAAATATGAAAAAGAAAAAAAGACTACTATTTATAATTATCGCTCTGCTTATTGCTACTATCTTAGCATTCCTATTCTTCATCTATCCGGTATCTAAAAATAATAGTTATTTAAATAAAATAAAGAAAGACATCAAAGATAATACAAGTATCGAAGAAATTGATAATATAAGTAAAGATAATAACTATTATATTCTAACTACTAATAAAGAAGTAATTGTTTTAGATTTAAATTATGAAAAAGTATTTTCACTTTCTCTTACTGAAATAAAAGAAAGTGATTTAGATTTTACCTATCGTCGAAATAATTTATATTATAAAGAGAAAGTTAAAGAAAAAGATAAACTTACCTATAAATTTTATAATGTTAAAACCCTAAAATTAGAGTATGAATCTCAAGTAGGAGGTGCTTAAATGGATGAAATAGAAAAACTATTAAAAGAGAAACCCATTGTTTTACCGAGATGTCTTTTTCGTTGTTATTTAAGACTTGGCATAACAGCGGAAGAACTTATCATTCTAATCTTTATTATTGATAGTGGTGATAGAATAGTCTATAACCCCGAATCTATATCTAATGCTCTTGGACTAGACAAATACAAAGTAATGGAAATATTAAATAACTTAAATGAAAAAAAGATAATTTCTATTACTGTCGAAAAAGGTAGTGATGGTAAGAGTGAAGAATATATTTCCCTAGAACTACTATATAAAAAACTAACTAATTTTCTCATAGGTAAAAAAGAAGAAAATAAAGATTTAGAAAGTAGTGATTTATTTTCTATTTTTGAAAGTGAATTTGGTCGTACCATATCCTCGATGGAGTGTCAGATAATAAAAGGATGGATCGATGATAACTTTAGTCACGAACTAATTATGGAGGCTCTAAAAGAAGCCATCTACAATGGTGTCACAAGTTTTAGGTACATTGAAAAAATACTCTATGACTGGCGTAAAAAAGGATACAAAAATAAAAAAGATATCATCGAAGCAAAAAATAAATACCGTGAAAGTAAAAAAGAAGAGGCTAAAGATGTCTTCTATTACGACTGGTTAAATGATGATTAATAGTATTTTAAATTATTTAGATAGTTTGTATCCTAATCCTATCTGTGAACTTAAGTTTACTAAAGACTACGAACTTTTAATTGCCATCGTCATGTCCGCTCAGACGACCGATAAGAGAGTAAATATGGTAAATGAAGTCCTCTTTAAAAAATACGATACTCTAGAGAAACTAGCATCTGCTCCTTTAGAGGATATCGAAAAAATAATAAAACCAATAGGAACCTATAAAAAGAAGAGCCTCTTTATCAAAGATATATCAGCCAAATTAGTTAGAGATAATATTACTACTATTCCAAATGATAGAGCATATTTACTTACACTTCCAGGAGTAGGAAGAAAGACCATCAATGTCTTTTTATCTGTTATCTATAATGAGCCCACTATTGCAGTAGATACACATGTCGAGAGAGTAAGTAAAAGGCTTGGTCTTGCTAAAGACGATGATACTGTTTTAGAAGTTGAGAAAAAACTTATGAAAAAAATTCCTAAAGATAAATGGAGTAAAGTTCATCACCAACTTGTCTTCTTTGGAAGATATAACTGTAAGAGTATTAAACCAAGTTGTGATGGATGCCTTCTTCAAAAACAGTGTAAGTATTATAAAAAAGTAGTATCTAAATCACCAAAAAAGTGTAAAATCACTGTCAATAATTAAAAAAATTACACTCAGCCTCCTATACCTAATAATTAAAAAGAATGTTTCTACAAGTAAAGCACTTTAGAAATTTCTTTTTTTTCCAAGTTTACAAACTAAATACTATATGCTATAATCTAGAGTGGAAAGTTTATTACAGTTAAAGTTATAAAATATAAATGGTAGCATAATATATCGTTAGCAAAGAATAAAAATGAAAGGAAAATAATATGTTAGAATTACAAAAAATAACCAAAACTTACGAAACTGTCGGTTTTAAACAGACTGCCTTAAATAAAGTAAGTATAAATTTCCGTAAAAACGAGTTCGCTTCGATTTTAGGCCCTTCGGGAAGTGGAAAGACGACCCTTCTAAATATTATTGGTGGCCTCGATCACTACGATTCGGGAGATTTAATAATAAACGAAACTAGCACCAAGAAATATACTGATAGAGATTGGGATACATACCGAAATCATCGTGTCGGTTTTGTCTTTCAAAGTTACAACTTAATTACCCATCAGTCAGTTTTATCCAATGTCGAACTAGCGCTTACCTTGTCGGGAATCTCTAAAAAAGAAAGAAGAAAAAGGGCCAAAGAAGCCCTAGTCAAAGTTGGTCTCAAAAAGCATATCAACAAAAGACCGGGCGAGTTATCCGGTGGTCAAATGCAGAGAGTTGCCATTGCTCGTGCTATCGTAAATGACCCCGAAATCATCCTCGCCGATGAACCTACTGGAGCCTTAGATTCCGATACCAGCATTCAAATAATGAAAATCTTAAAAGATATTTCGAAAGAGCGCCTTATCATAATGGTAACCCATAATCCTGATTTGGCTAAAGAGTACTCGACTAGAATAATCAAATTAAAAGATGGTGAGGTCGAGGGAGATACTAATCCATATAATGGAAAGGAAGAACCAAGTTTAGACCCCGCTAAAGAAAAAGCAAGCACCAAAAAAACACAGATGAACTTGAAAACTGCACTATCACTCAGTTTAAATAACCTTATGACTAAAAAAGGAAGGACCATTTTAACTGCCTTTACCGGAAGTATCGGTATAATTGGAATTGCACTTATCATGTCACTGTCAAATGGCGTTCAAGAGTACATTGACCGCGTCCAAAGACAGACTCTATCCAGTTACCCTTTAACTATTGAGGAAAGTTCGATAGACTTTACGGCCATGATCGAAAATATAACCGATATTCCCAAAGTTACTTGTGAGGAAAATAAAATTTGTACAACTGATGACATAACAAATAGTCCTTATTTAACTCTTCAGTCTTCAGTATTTACTAATAATCTTACCAAATTCAAAGAGTATCTAGATAATAATAAAGAAATAAAAAATTATACGACAGATATTCAGTATGCCTATAACTTAGATCTTCAAATATATAGTAAAAATAGTCACGATGAAATCGTAAAAGTAAACCCCAATGTTGCAAATTACAATATGAGTAATATGATGGGAGGAAATATTACGATGCCAACTGGACCTAGTGCTCTTCTCAGTAACGTTTTCCACGAATTAATAAACAATAGTACTCTTTTAGATAGCCAGTACGAAGTATTAAGTGGAAAGTTCCCTGAAAATTATAACGAATTAGTCCTCGTAGTAGATGAAAATAACAATATTCCTCTTTCTGTTATTTATTCTCTCGACATCGAAAATAGAAATTCCCTAAAAGACATCGTCGATAAAGTATCAAATGGAGAAAAGGAAAATGTTGAAAGTATTTCCTATGATTACGATAAATTCTTAAATACCACCTATAAATTAATATTAAATAGTGACTATTATCAAAAAGAAGGAAATATTTGGGTCGATAAATCAAGTAATTCCGCTTACCTTGAAAATCTTTTCGATAACGGAATTGAACTAAAAGTAGTAGGTATTGTCAAAGAAAGAAAAGACGCCACTGCGGCGAATAAAGGTTTTATCGGATATACCCATGCTCTAACCGAGCACGTCATAAGCGAGATAAATAACAAAGATATAACTAAAGATCAGAGGGCAAATCCAGAAGTAAACGTCTTGACAGGAAGAGCGTTCGATAACATTACTTCTACTTATGAAAATAATCTTCAAACTCTTGGAATAGCAGACTTATCTAAGCCTAGCATGATAAATATTTATCCCAAAGATTTTGATTCTAAAGAGCAAGTTGAAAAATTTATCGATGACTATAACGATACGGTTGATGAAGAAAATACCATTAAATACACCGATTATGTTGGAACGATGTTATCGGGAATTACTACGATTATCGATGTCGTATCCTATATTCTAATTGCCTTTGTAGCCATCTCCTTAATCGTATCTAGCATCATGATAGCAATTATAACTTATATTAGTGTCTTAGAAAGAACCAAAGAGATAGGAATTCTAAGAGCTATCGGAGCAAGCAAAAAAGATATAACTAGAGTATTTAATGCTGAAACTATTATCGAAGGATTTGCTTCCGGTATCTCTGGAATTATAATAACTCTTCTTCTATGTATACCAATTAACATTATTGTAAATAATTTATTTAGTGTTAAAAGAGTAGCCATCTTGCCCCTTTACGGAGCAGTTACGCTAATTATCATAAGTGTTCTTCTAACCCTAATCGCCGGTATTATTCCATCGAAGATGGCTGCTAAAAAAGATCCAGTAATTGCTCTTCGAACAGAATAATTATCGAAAGGAGAAATAATGAACGAACTAAAAATAAATGGTGTTTATAGACATTTTAAAGGTATGGAAGTTACTGTCATTGCCGAGGCTAAGCATAGTGAAACATTAGAGCCACTAGTTATTTATACCCATGATAATGAAGTATGGGCTAGACCCAAAAAACTGTTTCTATCGGAAGTCGACCATGAAAAGTATCCCAATATAAAACAAAAATATCGTTTTGAATTAATTGATGTTTCAAAAAAACACAATAAATAAAAAATGGAAAAATAAAATTCCATTTTTTTGGC
>CANQKK010000057.1 GCA_947624475.1 uncultured Bacilli bacterium | reverse complement strand
GGGAGCAACAGCTACTCAATTGGGAGATGGAACAGTCCAAGGCGGATCCTACTACGGAAAATATAATTCTGGTAGTGTATCAGATTGTGTTGTGATTTCGGTCCCATCTGAAAGCTGTTTAAATAAATTAAAAGCTTATGTTGTGGTAAAAGAAAATAATGAAGTTCAAGAAGTAATTAATGAAGTTGAAAGTAAATGTGAAAAAATGCTACGTGAAATGGCAAGACCAGTTGAATATGTCGTTTTAAATGATGAGATTCCTTATACGCCAGCAGGAAAACCTGATTTTGTTGCCGTAGAGCATTTTGAAATGGAACCTGATCAAAGTGAAATTAAACTTAATGTAAAAAAAAGGATTAAAGCAAAGAGTAGTACTTATTAAAATTATAATTTATAAGTTCAAATAATCATTAAATGATTTATGCTTTTATTAAGGTAGGTGTTTTAAATGAATAATAGTATTTATATACAGATTTCAGCATTTATATATAGTATTATCCTAATTTTTGTGTATTTTAATAAAAAGAGGTATCGGAGTCTGGAAAATTCTATTTATGCTTATCTTATTATAAGTAATTTCTTTGGACTTATAATTGATATATTATTAGGCATATTTTCTGTTAATTATGAAAATAATATCTTTACTGTAACAATTTTAACAAAAGTTTATTTATTATATTTTATTATTTGGATAAGTTTATTTACTTATTATGTTTTAGTAATATCTCGAACAAAATTTGCATTATATTGGACAGGACAGTCTGATGTTAAAAATAATAAAAGAAAAATTTTATTTTTGGTTCTAATATGTCTTTCTCTTATAGATTTCTTTTTTCCAGTTAAGTTTACACGTGCCACTACTGGAGTTCATTCATATGGTTTTAGTACAAATTTAGTATATATTATTTCTGCGATAGATATTATAATATGTTTTATATCATTAATTAAGAATGTTAAAAATAAGAAGTTTAAAAAATATATTCCTTTATTAATATTTATTATGGCTGGTGGAATTGTTATGTTCATCCAGATGACTAATCCTACACTGATATTGTTACCTGCTTTTGAAACTTTAATAACTTTTATAATGTATTTTACAATTGAAAATCCTGATATGAAATTAATTGAAGAATTACATCGAGCTAAGGAGGTATCCGATAGTTCTAATGAAGATAAGACGATGTTCTTATATAATATTACTAATGAGGTACGAAATATTACGAAAGATATTGATATGGAAGCTGATGTTATCTTAAATGAAATCGATAATGAAAAAGCAAGTATTGATATTGTCGGTGATGCGACTAGAGAAATTAAAGGAAGCACTGCTAGATTTACGACGATGACTAATGAAATACTCGATATTTCCCAAGTTGATAGTAATAATATTAAGATATATAATGAAAAATACAATGTTAAAAATATTATTCGTGAAGTATATTCAATGTACAAAAACAAATGTGAAAGTAAAGGACTAGAATTTAGATTAAATATTGCTAGTGATATTCCAGAGTATCTTTTTGGTGATAGTGTAAGTTTAAAAAAGGTTCTGATAACTGTTATGGATAATGCCTATAAATATACAGAAAAGGGATATATTGAACTACGTGTTAATGTTATTAAGAAAAGAGATATATGTAGGTTAGTTATTGTTGTTGAAGATTCGGGAATAGGTATTAAAGCCGAAGAATTAGATCGTATTTTTATCGATAAAAAAGAAAAACTTAGCGAAGAATCTAATTTAGAAAACAATTTATATAATGCTCGTAAGTTAATTACATTAATCGGAGGAGCTATTGTTCCGACAAGTAGTTTAGGTAAAGGGACCACGGTTAAGATTGTTTTAGATCAAAAGATGGTCGAAGAAGAGACTAATCTAAAAAAGTACGAAAAGATATACAATAAAAAAGAAATTTTAGTAATTGATGACAGTGAGGCAAGTAGAAAAATATTTGCCAAAATGTTCGAAGATACCAATATGAAGGTAGATATCTTATCTTCAGGTAAGGAATGTTTAGATAAAATTAGAAACAAAGAAAAATACGATTTAATTATGCTAGATGAGACCATGTCACCAATTAATGGTTTCGAAGTAATGCGAAAATTAAAAGAAATTCGAAACTTTAATACCAATGTTATCTTATTAACGAGAGATAACAAGTACGAATATGACGATAGTTATCAAAAGGAAGGCTTCTGTGATTATCTACTAAAACCAATAGATAAAGATGAAATGTTTAGAAAAATAGACAAGTATTCATAAATACCTGTCTATTTAAATTTTCATTGGCGAAGAGAGAGGGATTCGAACCCTCGGAACCTGATAGTTCATAGCTTTTCGAGAGCTACACCTTAAACCACTCGGACATCTCTCCGTGTAAATAAATTATATCATAGTAATCAAAAAAAGTTAAGTGTAAAATACAAAAGATTACAAACTTCAACATTTTTCTTTATATTTATAATATTTTTTGATATAATTAAATCATAAGGAAGGTAAGGAAATATGAAACTTAATGAAAAAAGAATGGTAAATGATATTCGAATGCTTGCTCTAGATATGATTGATAATGCTAAAAGTGGACATCCTGGTATTGCTCTCTCCATGGCTCCGACATTATTTTCTCTCTTTACATATCACTTAAAATTCGATTTAGAACGAAAAAACTGGTGTAATAGAGATCGTTTTGTTTTGTCTGCTGGGCATGGGTCAGCACTTTTATATGCAACTTTATTCTATTGCTTAGATGAGTACAGTATCGAAGAATTAAAAAACTTTCGCAAGATCGGATCGAGGACAACTGGACACCCTGAATATAATTTAAATAATCGAATCGAAATGACTACTGGTCCTTTAGGTCAAGGCTTTGCAACTTCGGTTGGTATGGCTATCGCCGAGAAATACCTCGAAGCAAATTATAATCGCAAGAAAAATACTTTATTTGACTATAATATCTACTGTTTATGTTCGGATGGAGATTTAATGGAAGGAATATCATATGAGACTGCTTCGCTAGCAGGAACACTCCAGTTAGATAATTTAATTGTCCTCTATGACTCGAATGCAATTACTGCCGATGGATCTACTGATAAAAATTTTACCGAAGATGTAGCATCTCGCTTTCGTAGTATGGACTGGGAGGTAATATACGTTAAAAATGGCGATTCAGTAGCGGAAATATCTAGTGCTATCGAAAAAGCTAAAAAAAGTAAATCTCCCACTTTAATCGAAATAAATACTATAATTGGGATGTATTCTAAATATGAAGATACGAACAAAGTTCACTCGGGTGCCCTTGAAAAAGATGACCTCGAGTCTATTAGAGAAACGCTTAAATGTTCTTCTCCTTTTACCTATAGTGAAAGTGATCGAAAACTACTTCTAGAATTTATTAAAGAGGGAACCGAAGACTATTACCGTCAGTGGTATTCTGAATATGAAATGTATTTAGCTAATTCTTCCGATAGTGAGAAAGATGCCTTAAATATCGTCGTCGATAATGAAGGAATATCCTTAGATATCGATGCTGTAATTGACCCTAGTAAAGTCTTTGAAGATAAACCGATGCGTGATATCAATTATCAAATTATGAATGTCGTCGGTACCTTTATTCAAAATTTTGTTGGAGGAAGTGCTGACTTACTATGCAGTACTAAGACATACTTAAAAGGCAAAAAAGAATTTACCAGTGAAAACTATTCGGGAAGAAATATCTACTATGGAGTCCGAGAAGGAGCTATGGGGGCTATATCAAATGGTTTAGCCTTGTCGAACTTAAGACCATATACGAGTACCTTTCTTGCTTTTGCCGATTATATGAAGCCATCGATAAGATTATCGGCAATGATGAATATTCCCGTTACCTATATATTTACTCACGATAGCGTAAGAGTAGGAGAAGATGGTCCTACCCATCAGCCAGTCGAGCAGATAGGAATGCTTCGTAGCGTACCTAATTTTACCGTCTACCGTCCATGTGATTACAAGGAACTAGTAGGTTCTTGGACCAATATCCTAAAAGAAGGAAAACCAAGTGCACTTCTTCTTCCAAGAGGAAGATGTGAGACGATGAAATACACTAGTGCCAAGAAAGTAAGCCGTGGTGGCTATATCATAAGTGAAGTAAAGACGAGACTAGACTTAATTATTATCGCAACAGGTAGTGAAGTAGATCTTGCTGTTCGAATTAAAGAAGAATTACTTAAAAACTACATCGAAGCAAGAGTTGTTTCAATGCCAAACTTAAATCTCTTCTTAAGTCAAAGCAAAGATTACCAGGAGCAGGTTCTTCCTACTGGTTACCGTAGAATGGTAATAGAACTATCTAATGATGCCAATTGGTACCGCTTTATCTCATCTGAAGAAGACTTTATCGGTGTCAATTCTTTCGGTCAAAGTGGTAGTGAAAAAGATGTTTTAAATTACTTTGAATGTGATATCCAAGATTTAGTTATAAAAATTAAAAACAACTTATAATTCGACATAAAATATTAAATATAGTATGTTATTCTATTACTGGTGATTAAAAGGTGAGAACATACTATATTTTTAATGTCAATAAATACTATACTTATATGTATAAAAGTAAGCCCTATAAAATGTATAAAATATTTGAAGAAATATATCGTACCAAAGATTATTCTCTCGTAAAAAACTATGGTATTATCGAACAGATAATGAATCCCTTTAATAAAATAATGATAAACGAATATATTTATTATGAATATAAATACAAATACGGATATCGAAGAGAAGATTCCACTCATATACTAAATAGTATCGAAAACAGTATCCTAAAAGTAAATAACTATAATATAAAACTAACTACCAGTAATAACTATTCAAGATTCTTTGATATTCTATCTACCTATAATGATAACTTATTTGTATGTGATTTTGAAAATTACGATTACTTTTGGCTAAGTAAACTTCGAACTAAATCTTTACAAGATAATAATTTAATAGTACAATAGTAGTAGAAAGAGAGGAATAAGAATTATGATCTGGGATATATTATATGTTATAATTGGTCTAGTAGTAGGACTTGTAGTTGGATTTCTTTTAGCAAGAAAATTAATGAAAAAAGAACTTAAGAAAAATCCACCTATTAACGAGCAAATGATTAGAACGATGATGAGTGGTATGGGAAGAACACCATCACAAAAACAAGTAAATCAAATGATGAAACAGATGAATAAATTTATGTAATAATTTATCTGTTTTTTAATTTTAATTGCAATTTCTTCTTGAGTATTATATAATAGATACATAAATGACCACACTGCTTTCTATTTTTGATTAAATTACTTATAGCAGAAAATGGTCATTTATTCAATTATGAGACACATAATGAGTTGGAGGATATCTAACTCATTATTTTAAATTTGAAAAACTGTCCAGGTATAAGCCATTCCAACTAGTAGGATAAAACCTATAGATATGACGTCAGTTATATAGTTGATAAATATATACTTATAGTAAGAAAAATATAACTACTAAGAGAGTGAAAATAGATATTTTCAAAAAAATGGAAATATCTATTTTTTAGGCAAAAAC
>CANQKK010000056.1 GCA_947624475.1 uncultured Bacilli bacterium | reverse complement strand
AGCCCTATTTACCTATGTTTTCTATAGTCTCTTTAAAAATGGTACGACCATTGTCGTTATAACTTTGATGGCTATTGGCGTTATTCTTTTCTTCAATACCTCTCTCATGGAATTAATCAAAAAGATAAAATTACCAAAGAGAAAACCAAAAGAAAAAGATGACTCGGAAGAGGAAGAACCAGAAGATAAAAGAATTATTTTATCGTCGACTAAAGATATTGAAAAAGAACCACTAAATGTCGACTCTGATATTCCTGTTAAGACGATGGGCAGTAATGTCGTAACTAATGAAGAGGAAGTTGAAAAACCGGTAGTTAATTTAAATTATAAATTACCACCTCTCTCACTATTAAAACAGCCCAAAGGCAATAATGACAAAGAAAATGTCGAATCTGTTAAACAAAATATAATAACATTAGAAAAAGTACTGTCTGACTTTGATATTCCCGGTAAGATAAAAGAGTGTCATATCGGGCCATCGGTTACCCAATACGAATTAGAATTAAAAGCGGGAACCAAGGTAAATAAATTATTGTCGATTCAAAAAGAAATTGCCCTTAATTTAGCGGCGAAAGACGTCCGCATTCAGGCACCTATTCCTGGAAAGAGTACTATCGGTATCGAACTGCCAAACAAAGTAACCTCTCCGGTATCATTTAAAGAAATATTATCTAAACTTCCTGCTCCTAATAGCAAGAATCTTCTTGCGGTCGGCTTAGGAAAAGATATTATGGGCACTGTAAAATGGGCTGAGATAAATGCTACTCCTCATCTTTTAGTAGCCGGGGCTACTGGCAGTGGTAAAAGTGTCTGCATCAACTGTATCATATCTTCGATTTTGATGCGTACTAAACCTGATGAAGTAAAACTTGTCATGGTCGATCCTAAAAAGGTCGAACTATCGATGTATAATGGTGTTCCTCATCTATTAACACCAGTTGTAACTGATCCTAAGAAAGCATCTATTGCTCTTAAAAATATCGTTGTCGAAATGGAGAGAAGATATCAGGTATTCGAGGATACCAAGTGCAAGAACATAACTTCTTATAATAGTTTTTGTGAGACGCACACCGACTATCAGAAACTACCATACATCGTATTCATCATCGATGAACTTGCCGATCTTATGTTAGTAGCGGCCAAAGATGTCGAGGACTCGATTATGCGTATTACCCAGATGGCAAGAGCAGCGGGCATTCATCTAATCGTGGCAACTCAAAGACCATCGACCGATGTAATTACCGGCGTCGTAAAGGCTAATATTCCTTCTCGTATATCGTTTGCGGTATCTTCTTCGATCGATTCTCGTACGATACTCGACCAAGTTGGAGCCGAGAAACTTCTCGGTAAAGGAGATATGCTCTTCAAACCGATGGGAGAAAATTCTCCTGTCAGAATTCAGGGCGCTTTCGTAAGTGATGAAGAACTCCAAAAAATCGTCGATTTTACGATTTCTCAGCAAAAAGCCAACTATGATTTATCGATTACGGAAGAGAAAAATAGCGAATCATCCGATGCTGGCAAATACGATGATGGATATCAGTCAAAAGATGAATATGATGATCCATTATATAATGATGTCGTATCCTTTGCTATCGATTTTGGTAAGATATCCGCTTCATTAATTCAAAGGAAATACCGAATTGGCTATAATAGAGCAGCTCGTATTATTGATTTACTAGAAGAACGTGGTATTATTGGACCACAAAATGGTTCTAAACCGCGAGAAGTACTAGCAAAAGCAAGTACTGATAGTGATGAAGAGTAATTGTAACTATTTTGGTGCGTTATCACAAAAATAGTTGCTATTTTTTGTAAAATATTATATAATTAAAAGGCAGGTGAAATTATGGTAATAGAATTACTTAATCTTACTACTGGAAAAAATAAGATTAATATTGATGGAGAAGTGGAAGTTCCTGAAGATTTACTAAGTAGTAGTGAAATTAGAAGATTAAATAATGTTCACTTTAAAGGTATATTAGAAAAAGTAGTCGATGATAGTTACATGCTGACGGGAACGATTACCGGTACTATGATAATACCAGATGATATAACTTTAGAAGATTACGAATATAATTTTACTAGTGAAATAGAAGAAAAAATCGATGAAACGAGAATAAATTTGCAAAAAACTATTGATATTACCTTTGATTTATGGCAAAATATTCTTGTAGAAATCCCTCTCAAGGCAATAAATGAGAAAAATAAAGACATAAAATTAGAGGGAGATGGATGGAGATTAATAAAGGAAGATGAGATAACTTCTTTTAGTAATCCCCTAAGTAGCCTGGAAGATTTAATAAGGAAGGAGTGATAAAGATGGCAGTTCCATTTAGAAAAGTAAGTAAAACAAGAAGAAATATGCGAAGAACTCACTATAAAATTACCGCAAGTGGACTTGTTGAATGTTCTAACTGTGGTACTAAAATTAGACCTCATAGAGCATGTCCAAAGTGTGGTTTTTATAAGGGAGTAGATACTTCAAAAGAAGCTAAAGCTGAAGTAGCAGAAGAAAAGAAAGCTCCTAAAAAGGCAAAAACTTCAAAGAAAAGTGAAGAATAATTGAGAAGGTTAAGCAGTACTTTGTTTTTTTGTATTGCTTTTTTCTTTTTACTTTTTAGTGAATTTTGTCAATTATTGTTTAAAAAAAAGAAAAAAGGTGGTATACTTAAATAAATAGCATGGAAAATGTAAATAAATGCTATAAAAATTGAAGAAAAAATTTCTTTATAGAAAGAGGAGGGTTTTATGGAAAACAAACAAACAGGGTATCCACATATAGACAAGCCGTGGATGAAATATTATGATAAAAATAGTGCACACTATGAGAAATTTTTAGGTAATCCCGTAGATTATTTAAAAGAAAAAAATATAAATAGAAAAGGAAAGACTGCTGAAAGTTATTATGGGAAAAAGTTTTCTTATGATGAAATTTTATTTGACGATACTGCCACAAAGGTGTTAAAGTCACTGAATGTTAAAAAGGGCGATATAATTTTAAATCTTGTTCCAAATATTCCTGAAGCAGGAAAGCTTTGGAGAGCCGCTACTAATTTGGGAGCTACTTCAGATTTTATTGATCCGAGACCAGATTCCCTTAATTTAAAAGCCAATGCTCAAAAGTTATTAGAAATTATTAAATTTGAAAAGCCAAAATATATAATTGCACTTGATATGTGTTATTTAGGAATGTTAAAACCTATTGAAAATGAACTGAAAAGTTTAGGAATTGATACAATAATTGTTTTAAGTGCAAGTGATTCAATGGATTTACCAGCTAAAATAAGTTATTTAAAAGACGTAGTTAATTATAATGAATTAAAAAATATTAGAACTATGAATGATAATGATATCAAAAAATTAAAATGGTATGAAGCATTGCAATCAAAATTAGAATCAATGAAAAAAAGTCAAAATGCTTTGGAAATGGCTGTTAAGTCATCGCCTCTTAATGTTTACAAATATTGTGATTTAGTAAATAATGTAAAATATGGAATAAATTATGATATTGAAACAGATGAAACTTTGATGACTTATATTGGACATACTTCTGGAACAAGTGGATCAAGGCCTAAGCCAATACCGGTGACAAATAAAAATATTATTTCAAAATTACAGCAATTTGAACTTGCAGGAATGAATTTTGAAGATGGAGATAGAGTTCTTAGAATACTTCCTTTATTTGCACCATTTGGAGCATTTGATAATTATTTAATTAATTTATCAAGTGGTGCTATAAGCATTGATGTACCAGAATTTGACTTGAGTGAAGTAGGATATTTGTTAAAAAAATATCAACCTAATATAGTAGTGGCAACGCCATCATGGTTAGCATCACTTCCAAAATGTAAATATTTAGAAAAAATGGATTTATCTTTTATAAAAAAGATGACTTATGGTGGAGATTCTATGACTGCTTCTGATGAAGAATTACTTAATAAATGGCTAAAAGAACATGGAAGTAATGCCATTATTCGTAAAGGTTATGGAATGAGTGAATTTTTAGGCTGTGGTGCTCATGCCAAGGACGCTTACAATAAATATGGGACAATTGGAATTCCACTTCCAGGAACAACTTTTGGTATAATTGATCCAAACATTGAGGACAGATTAGTTCCATTAAAATTTGAAGAAGGTAAAGAAAGATTAGAAGGTGAACTAATAGTATCAGGCGATACTGTAACAGATGGTGTTTTGCATGGTAATGTTATAGTTCCACATTTTGAACTTGATGGTAATTCTTATATTAGAACAAGAGATTTAACACAAATGGATAGGGATGGTTTGTTCTATCATTTAGGAAGAAAAGACCGCTCATTTACTAGATTTGATGGATTTAAATATAAACCACATGAAATTGAACCAATGCTAGAAAGTCATCCTGATGTTGAATATGCTAGAGTTGTAGAATATTATGATGATAGATATAAAGGTCTTATGCCAATATGTCATTTATTGTTAAATAAACAGTATGATAATGATAGTGATTATACTAAATTAGTCGAAGATATAGTAAATAATTATATTATTGATAATCCAACTATGTCTTCAAGACATATACCATCAAAGTTTAAAATAAGATTGTCAATGCCTTTTACTAAAAACAGTAAAATTAATTTTAATGCGTTAAAAGAAGAAGAACTTGATGGTACGGAAATAAATGTTGATGTAGAAGAATCAAATTTAACTATTGGAAATATTAATATATATAAAAATAAACAAAAAATATTAAAATTAAAATAACTAAAAAGGTTTGTTGAGGTGTGAGATATGCAAGATATACAAGGTTTTATACTTTTAAATTCATATGCTTTTATAATGATAATAGCTACATCGATAATATTTTTTATGAAAAAACGTTTAAAGAAACTAGAAGATGAAACATATGCAAAATTTTTGCTTTCTAATATTTTACTTTCTTTTAGTGGTATTATACTCGGAATATTAGTTTTTCCATCTTTGAATGTTAATCATTTGTTAATATATTTTGTTAATAAAGTATATTTAATATGTATTTTCTTTTGGGTTTATTATTTGACATTCTATACGTATTTTGTTTCTTTAAAAGATAAGGAAAAGATTAATAAATCTACTAATATATTTAAAATTATAAAATATCTTGTTATCTTTTTAATTTTGGTACTTCCACACTCTATTGATATTACTGAGAATGGTTCTACTGCTATGGGGCCTGCTGTTATTTTTACATACATGGTTTGTGCTATAGGAATTATTACGCAACTACTATGCGTTATATTAAAACATAATTTTAAAAATAAAAAATATATTCCAATTTATTTATTAGTTATATTAGGAAATATTATATTTATTGTTTTAATGATAAATCCAAGTTTAATATTTATATGTTATATTATGTACCATACAATTGAAAATCCAGATACAAAAATGCTCGAAGAATTACATAGAGCCAAAGAAGTATCCGATAGTTCTAATGAAGATAAGACGATGTTCCTATATAATATTACTAATGAGGTACGAAATATTACGAAAGATATTGATATGGAAGCAGATATTATCTTAAATGAAATAGATAATGAAAAAGCCAGTATTGATATTGTTGGAGATGCAGCAAGAGAAATTAAAGGAAGCACTG